>JAADYZ010000117.1 GCA_010092775.1 Chloroflexota bacterium | reverse complement strand
CAGGGTTGGTCCGGGTCATCGAAAGGTGGAGCATTTGTCTCATTGATCCAGATCGCCTTGTCGCCCAGGCCATGTGTGGCGAGCTGCTCTCGCGTTTCCTCTACGATGAACAATGTGGTCTCCGGTCGGAAGTAAATGTGCAGCGAGGCCACATCGAAGTAGTAGCCGTTCTCTGGCGCAGTGGGGTCCTGCTCTGCCGCCGTCAAGACTTGATCGAGATAATCCGGATCGTGCCAGTAGGTCATCGCTGCCAGGTGAATGGTGATCTGCGGGTCAATCTCTTTCGCCACCAGATAGGTCACCTTGAGCAGTTGATAGTAATCCTGCGGGCTGCCCTCCCATTGATAGCCATAAGCATCAGATGAGATGTCTGGTTCGTTCCAGACAATCCAATGTTGCACCTTGCCCTCGTAACGAGTGACCACATCGCGCACAAAGGTTGCCCATAGATTGTCCGGGTCATCTACTGGCAGGTACAAGCCCTCTGGTACGCCCACATAAGCCGAGCCTTCAGTTGCCCAGTCTGGTGTACTCTTGAGCAATCCGACGACCGTCCGGCCGGCCTCAATCTCGCGATCGATCCAGGCCAACGGTGCGTGAAACTCGTTCCAGGAATCGGGGCCTTCTGGTTGCAGTTCGCTCCAGTAGAACAGCAGTCTCGACCAGGATACACCCAGATTATCAGCAGCATCCGGTTGGTGATAGGTCTCCACCAATCCAAAACGCGGATCGAGCGGCGGGTCTTCATCGGCAGGGTCGTCGTCCGCCGACCCGGGAACGGCAACAGCGAACAGTAGGAACAACGAGATGCCGATCGATAGTAAGGATCGGCCTGCCCGTTTACTCCAGCTATACTCAACACCAGAGGCGACACGTCGGTCGCCCCAATGATCTGCTTTTCTTAATCGTTTCCTGCTAATCAGAATTTCCAAGCGCACCTCTAGCTCTTAACCTGCTGATTGAGAAGGACGCTATCAGGGTCAGCATCCTTGGTGATCAATACTTCGCGTGGTTTGCCGCCTCCCAGGTCGGGACCGACCACGCCAAGCTGCGCCAACGCATCAATCAAGCGTCCTGCTCGCGGGTAGCCTACCCCCAGGCGGCGTTGGAGCTGTGAGGCAGAGGCCTCTTGCTCGGCCTGTACCACTTTGATCGCTTCTTCGATCATGGGGTCGGTGTTCTCGATGATTGCACGGCGGGCTAACGCACGTTCCCAGGGGGGCATCTGATCCTCGTCTTGCTCCCAGTTGTCGCGCCAGAAATCCACCACGCGCTCGATCTCAACATCGCGAACCATACAGCCCTGAACACGGATCGGCCCAGCGGCATCCGAGGCCTGGTAAAGCATATCGCCCTTGCCGATCAGTTCTTCTGCCCCCACCGAGTCGATGATCACCCGCGAGTCCGTGCTGGAGGGCACCGCAAAGGCGATGCGCGCGGGGAAGTTCGCCTTGATCAAACCGGTGACAATATCTGTGCTGGGTCGCTGCGTGGCTACCACCAGATGGATACCCGTCGCACGTGCCATCTGCGCCAAGCGCGTAATCAGATGCTCTGTATCGTCGGGATACTCGGTCATCAGTTCGGCAAGCTCGTCGATGATCACGACGATGTAAGGCATCAGTGGGGCATCACCGCGCCGTTCGTTGTAGATCGCGATGTTGCGCGACTGCGAATCTTCCATCAGCTTGTAGCGTCGATCCATCTCGCGGGTCAGCCAGCGCAGCACACCGATAATCCGGTCGAGTTCGACCTCGACCCGACCCAATAGATGCGGCAGCCCATTGAAGCGGATTAATTCGACCATCTTCGGATCGATCAAGACCAGCTTGAGTCGATCCGGCGTATTGTTGCTGATGAGGCAGGTGGCGATCGATGAGATGGCGACCGACTTACCCGAACCTGTCGTGCCACCGATCAGCAGGTGTGGCATCTTGGTCAGGTCTGCTGCGAAGGGCGTGCCATCAACCTGACGGCCCAGGGCAATCGCCAATGCGGACTCGCTGACTTTGTAGAACTGCTCGGACTCCATCACCGGGCGCAGTGATACGACGCCAGGCCTCTTATTCGGCACTTCCACACCGATATAGGTGGTGCCAGGGGCCGGCGCTTGAATGCGCACCCGCGATGCCGCCAAAGCCACAGCCAGGTCCTGGCTGAGCGACGCAACCTTACCTACCCGTACACGCTGCACCACCTTCTTGCCATCGCGCTCGACTTCTGAGAAGGGCTGCACCGCATACTGTGTGACGGTCGGGCCAGCTTTGACCCCGCTGACCTCAACCTCCATGCCAAACTCGGCGATCATCTGCTCGATAATGAGCGCGTTCCGGTTGATTTCCTCGTTTTCTGGGCGCTCGAAGGTGATCACTTCGAGCAAGTCGAGCGGTGGTAACTCCGCCCCACGCTCGCGGATCTTCTTGACATCGACCAGCTTGTCCAGTTGGAAGCGGTCTTCGAGGTCCTTCTCTTCTTCGTTCTCCTCCAGGCGCGACGTCAGGATGGCGTCTGCCGGAGTCGGTGCGCCGCCGGTCACAATCGACGGGCGCTGGGCGGGGGCCAGGCTGTCCGCATCAGCTGGAGCTGTGGAAGGCGTCGCCGCTTTTGCTTCGCTCGCGGCTGGAGCGGTGCTGGTAAAGGCTGCCGCGCTGCGCCCGGGAGTCGTCTGCACATTGGCGGAGGAGGTCCCTGCCAGTGTCGCTTTTTCTGCGGCCACATCGAAGTTGCTGGGGGTAGGCGCCAAATTGTTGAAGCCTGCAAAGGCAGCCTGGGTAGCCGGGACGCTATCCGGATCAACCCCATCTAATCTCATCGCGATGCGCATCAGTCGGTTATGGGTTTGCGCCAGTGCGTTCAGGATATGACGCTTCTTGGTCCCTAGTGTGAGCAAACCGCTGACGATCGCAATCGTCAGGATAACGATCCCAGTCACCACGTTGCCCAACAGCAGATGCAGGGCGTCTTGCACTGCCCAGCCAACCA
Organism: Chloroflexota bacterium; assembly: GCA_010092775.1. Taxonomy (GTDB): domain Bacteria; phylum Chloroflexota; class Anaerolineae; order Aggregatilineales; family UBA3940; genus TC-71. The sequence goes on along the minus strand of JAADYZ010000117.1, from coordinate 781 downwards.
TGCCACCGCCGCGTCCTTCTATGGCACGCGCCAAAGCCTCGACTTCCCCGCCGCTGGCGCGGATCATAGCGTGGTTGTAGGCCAGTGAGAAAACAAACCAGATTTCACCTGTGATCACCCGCCACCAATTGATCTTGACTTCCTGGCCAATCTTCGGCGCAAGCAGTAAGCCACCAGCGCCGAGAATGACTGCTGCCACCACAAAGGCACCCACGCCAAAGGTCCAGCGCATTGATTCCGCCCACACATTGCCGTATCCAGTCGATGGGCTTAGCAGTGAGAAGAAGGACAATAACCCCAGCGAGATCAGCAGGAAAGCCCCCAATTCATCGGCGAACTGCGGCACTTTCTCCTGGATGCGTTCGATCCATTCCGGCTCGGTGAGGGGGTTAGGGCGTGGTGGGCGCTGCTTGATTTTGATGCCCTGCGCTTCGGGCATTTGCCAGGTCGAGGGCTGCTTCTTGCTCGAAGATTTCGTGCTAGATGACTTCTTGGACGACGAACTGCTTTTCTTGCTGCTACTTGGTTTTTTTGTCGGTGAGCTGGGCTTGGCTGGTGCTCCACCCGGTTTGAAGGTCGATGCACTGCGGGCGCTGCTCGCGGTATTGGTGGTGTTTCCGCCACCACGGGTTGGGCTGCCACCTGATCGAACAGCCGATGCTCCCGGACGCGGTGCAGTGTTTCCTGCGGCATTGCCGACAGGAGGACGTGGGGTGCTAGTCGGACGATTGGGACTGCCGAGTTGATTGGACTGCTGGCCGCCGGGACGATTGCCCTGCTG
>JAADYZ010000116.1 GCA_010092775.1 Chloroflexota bacterium | reverse complement strand
GGGGTCGAACCGCGTCTATCTCGGCTTTGATGATTGGGGTTTTGTGTTTAGCTATTGGTTTATCGTAGATAGCCTACAAGCCGAGAAGTATACCCACGAGTGGGAACAGAATCTCTCCAAGGACCTGATCAAGTTCTATCCTTTTGAGTACCTCAATCTGTTCAATCTGGATAACTTCTGCCCGGTGAATTGCTATCCAACCGGGCACCCTGAAAACCGAAGCAACTTTAACGATCCACTGTTGAAGGATGAACTCGCGCAATATCCAGCTTTCTCAAACGTGCCCGATCATATCTTTTTGGGCCACACCGTCACCTACATGATGCTGCAAATTGCAGTGATCATGGGCTGCAACCCGATCTATTTGATTGGGGTCGACCATCGCTACAAGATCAACATGCGCGACCGACTCAAAGGTCTGTGGCAAAATGTGGCTTCAGCTAACCATTTTCATAAAGATTATGGCAGCGCTGCTAAAGGAGCACGTCAGTTCCATCTGCCGCAAGCCAAGCAAAGTGAACTCTTCTTCGATTTCGCTGCGACCTGGGCGGAGAAGAACGGCGTCCAGGTTCTCAACGCGACGCCCAATACTGCTCTGCCTAGTTTCAAACTTGTGAATTACGATGAACTCTTCTAAAAGCGCTACGATCCTGGTTTGTACACCAGATGTTTATTCGAAGTGGGCTAAGCGCTGCATCCGCAGTGTGAAGCAGTTTACACTGACGATCCCTTATGAGTTGATCGTCTTTGAAAACGGTCGTTTTGGCAAGTTCTCCCACCCCTATGACATCAATCGCGCGATGGACATTGCCCAAGGTGATTACTTCGTCACGCTGGATGATGATGTGGAGGTCACACCGGGTTGGCTGGAAGCACTCGTTGGCCTGGCCGATGATGACGTAGGCATTGTCGGCTGCGTCAATCTGAATGCGCGGCGCGCCTACCGCAACCGCGTTCGCCACGCCGGTGGCTGGACCGATCTCGAAGGTCGGGTGATATCCTACACCAGCGCCGTCGATGAACCAATCGCGGTGCCCTGGGTGGGCTCTGCTTGCTTTCTGATTAATGATCGGGAACTGCGCTTTGATCTAGACTACAAAAAGTATTATCAAGAGGTCGACTTGTGCTATCAGAGCTGGCTAAGAGGCAAGCGTGTGATGGTCAGCCCACATCGCATTTACCACTATGGCCAAGGCGCGATGGAGAGCCTGGGCTACTCTCGTGATCAAGTCACCGCGTTGACGCAAGAAGATCTGACCACCTTCAAAGGCAAATGGGTTGAAAATGGTCGTCTGCGCCAGCTCTATGAGACACTGGCCCCGCAGGTTGATGTCCCTCTGGCTGATGTGCTCGCTGAGGCATAGACATGGAACACGGTCTGCTCTATCAACTCTATCATCTGAGTCTATTCAAAGTCGCCCGGATGGCCCGCCGCTGGGTGCGCCGACAACGTTTCAGCCGGATCGATCCTGATAGCCCCAGTCGCCCGGTTCCGGAACTCAGCCATGTCTACCTGGAGCGCCGCCAGATCTATGCACAGCGCCTGGTTGAGCGTGTGCGTCAAGGCGAGCCACTCGACGGCGTGCTTTCAGGTTTCAACGCGCGCAACTTCGATGAACGGCTGGCTGAGTACCCTTACTTCGTGTGGTGGCTGTATCAACAGGAGCCAAACCAAGACTTGTTAGATGTCGGCTGCACTCTGAATAACAAGGTCGTCTCTAGGGCCCTGCTTGATCGCTGCCGCCAAGTTTGGTTAACCAATCCAGCTTATGAGGCGGTGCTGCATGTGATGAATCAAGCCTTTTATCATGTCAGCAAGTTGGAAGAAGCCTTCCCTGATGGCAAGCAATTTCCCTTGGTGACCTGTCTTTCGACGATTGAGCACATCGGCTACGACAACTCGCAGTATGGCAAACCCAGCCCTGGCCAATACGGCGAACCCTCTGTTGAACCACTGGTTTCATCGTTGATGCAGCTTGTGCGGCTGATGCAGCCCGGTGGGAGGCTATTGGTCAGTGTTCCCTTCGGTTATCGTCAAGGCTTGATACATCCTGTGACGATGGAGGTCTTTTCCCAAGTATTCGATGCGCCGTCCATTCAAGTCGGTTTGGATGCCTTGGAAAAGGCAGGCGTCAGTGCAACAGTCACGGTCTACCAGATCGGTGAGAGAGGGTGGGATCAGGTTGCTCCGGAGGAAAGCCACGCCCGATATGCTGATGGCACACCCGGCGCCGGGGCCGTCGCCTTCATCACTGGGCAGAAGGCTAGCTAGGATGCGGGTTCGTTTCATTGGGCAGATGCCCGCGCAGGGCTACTCGGGTGGGCGACTGGCCGCTCTGACTCAGGCTGAGGGGCTGGCGATGAACGGCTGCACCGTCGATTTTTTGGTTGATACGATCCCAGAGATGGCCGCCGATTTTTCCACTTTCAGCCAAGTACCTTTGATTCAGGTCGATCCGTCCCATTTATCGGCTCAAGTCGATCATGCGATTGACGTGGTGATCGTCGTGCCTTCAACCGGCCTGGTTTCTCAGCATGCTGAATGGGCGCGCCACGCGGTTGAGTGTCGCGCTAAGCTGGTGCTGATGAATTTCGAGACGCCGAATTGGTTCAACGCGGTGAGCCCTTACAAGCGCTCGCCGGAGCGTTGGACAGGTTGGAACATCGTGGCGGAGTTTGCCGACATGGTGCTGTCGATCTCTGGCGAAGGCAGTCGCTATGCGGCGCAGTACTTTAGGCAAGCACCCGATTACTGCCAGTTTGATTTTGTCTGGCCGGGGATTAACACCATTTTGGCCGATCAGGCTCCAGCAGCCACGACACGTGACAAGACGATTGTCTTGTTGAGTCGGGCCGACCGGCATAAAGGCTTCGATCAACTTGACCCCTTGCTGACGCCTGAGTTGAGCGAATACAAGATTATCTTTATCGTTGGCAGTGTTGATACATCGCTGCGCCGCCTGGAGCGGCTCAGGCAGCGGCTTGCTCGCTTTTCGATCCAGCTTGAGGTTCAACAGAACCTCCCCACCATAGAGAAGTTCAGGCTGCTTAAACAGGCATCACTGCTCTATTTTCCTAGCCGCTTTGAAGGCTTTGGTATTCCGCCATTGGAGGCAGCCTACTGCTATCTGCCAGTGGCATGCAGCGATCTACCCGTGCTGCGCGAGTTTGGCGGGGCGGCCTTTGCCTACGGCGATCCGACAGATGTGGGCAACATGCGCCAGGCGGTGCTGACCGCCTTAACCATGCAAGACAGCGTTGCAGCGGAGCATGAGCGCATGAGTGACATCGCCCGCATTGAGTCCTATGGGGCCAAGACACGGGTGAAATTAGAAGGGCTGTTTTGAGAAATGCGCAGTGATCACCTGGCGCAGCATATAGGGTCGTGTAGCCAGCCAGACACGGCGCGACGTAATCGGCGGACGATGATGGCGTTCGCGCAGGCGGGTTTTTTCCTGCTCACCAATGTCGTTCCAGGCCGAGGTTTTCTGCTCTGGGTAGACGCGGAAGGCCCCCAGAAAAGCCGGTAGTCGGGCAAAGCGTGCGCCAGCCGCCTGAAAACGGAGCAGCAGGTCCCAGTCGAGCGCATAGCGAAAAGTAGGGTCGATACCACCAACGGCATCCCAGATGTGCCGCCGCCAAAAGAGCGTCTCTTGCGGGACATAATCGACCCAGGTGAGTGCACGCGCATTGTGGGGCGGCAGAATCCAGCGACCGATCTCTTGATCATTCTGGTCGATGATCAAACGATGGCTATAGACGACATCAACCTGCGGCTTCGCTGCGAAGAAGCTTCCCACGCGGCGCAGGGCACCTGGAAGCAGAAGATCATCTGAGTTGAGAAAAGCCATGATCAATCCGTTGGTGAGATGAAAGCCACGATTGACGGCATCGCCTTGACCCTGATCCGGCTCAATAATCAGCCGCGTCAAACGCTGGCGGTAACCTTCAAGTACATCTTGGCTGCCGTCTGTCGAAACACCATCTTGCACCACGTATTCCAGTTGTGGATAGTCTTGATTCAAAACGCTCAGCAGCGTGCGCTCCACATACTGGGCTTGATTATATGACGGGGTCACGATAGAAATGGGTGGCAGTAGATCATTAGCTATCGCTTCTGATGATTGATTGGCGTCCGCGATGGCGGCGAGGTTCAGTGGGCGCGGCGGATATTGCGCAAAGCGCACCAACTGCGGTGTCAGCCAGGGTGCCAGCCGCTTGAGATGCTTAATCGCTGCCCTTAAGGTAGGGTCGTCTTGCTGATTGCTCACACGCGTGTACCTGAAAATGCCGAAAATCAACACCACAACCTTAGCGCAACTTGATCGGAGAGCAAACTTGTGATGCGCGTTCTCGTTTCAACCCCTTACATTCACCCTGTGATCGATCGCTTTCGCCCCCAGTTTGAACAGCATGGGATCGAACTGGTGATCCCTCCCGTTGACGAGCGACTCGAAGAAGACGAACTTCTCCAGTGGGTCGATGAGATTGATGGGGTGATTGCCGGGGATGATCGCTTCACTGAGCAGGTCTTGGAGCAGGCGACGCCGCGCCTCAAAGCGATCTCCAAATGGGGGACAGGGATCGACTCAATTGATCGGGTGGCCTGTGAACGTCTGGGAGTAGCCGTCTTCAACACACCCAACGCCTTTACCGATCCGGTTGCTGATACCGTCCTGGGTTACATGTTGGCCTTTGCCCGCACCATCCCCTGGGTGGATCGAAATATGAAGGCGGGTAAATGGCAAAAGGCGGGGCGAGGCAGCACCTTACGCGAGAACAGCCTCGGCATCATCGGGGTGGGTAACATCGGGCAGGCAGTTGCTCAGCGTGCCGCTGCCTTTGGCATGACGCTCTACGGTAACGATCCTAAAATGCCATCTGAGGAATTCCTGTCCCAAACTGGCACTCAGATGGTTGATAAAGAGACGCTGCTGCGCTTTTGTGACTTCATCAGTTTGAATTGCGATCTCAATCCGACAAGCCATCATCTGATCAGCACAGCGGAGTTCGCCCAGATGAAGCCCAACGCGGTGATTATCAACACGGCACGCGGGCCAGTGATTGATGAAGCCGCCCTGATCGATGCATTGAAGCAGCAGAGCATTGCCGGTGCAGCGTTAGATGTGTTTGAACATGAACCGCTGCCAATCGATAGCCCACTGCGCCAGATGGATACAGTGCTGCTTTCCCCACACGACTCTAATCGCAGCCCCCAATGCTGGGAGCATGTTCACCAGAATACCGTGCAGCAGTTGATTGACCATTTGCTCACACATAAGGACGCCTGAGGATGTCGACGGTCTTCGCGATGATCCCAGCCCGTATGGGCAGCCAGCGTCTGAAACAAAAGAACCTGCGTGAAATCGCCGGGATGCCGCTGGCCCGCTGGGCGATGCGCCGCTGCAAAGAGGCAGGCGTCTTCGACGCGATCTGGATGAATAGCGAGCACCCAGCCTTCGGGGAGATGGCCGCCGAAGAAGAGGTGGACTTTCATCAGCGGCCTGCCGAATTGGCGAATGACAGCGCCACCAGTGAGCAGTTCGTCTATGAATTCCTGACTGTGCATCCCTGCGACTATGTGTTTCAGGTCCACACTATTGCCCCACTGCTGCGGCCTGATCAGATTGCAGCCTTCGTCCATCATATGCTTGAGCAGGAGCTAGATGTGTTGCTCAGTGTGGTGCATGAGCAAATCGAATGCGCCATCGGTGGCGAACCGATCAATTTTACGCTGGAGCGTAAGACCAACTCGCAGGAGTTGCAACCGATCCAACGTGTCACCTGGAGCATCACCGGCTGGCGTTCCGCCACCTATCTGGCAGCCTTTGAGGCTGGAGGCTGCGCCACCTATGCTGGGCGCGTTGGCTACTATCCGATTGATCGACTGGCCGGGCACATCATCAAAACCGAAGATGACTGGCGTATCGCCCAGGCGCTCTTTCCGCTGCGCTACGAGACGGACCGATGAGTTGGCGGCAGTCCAAGTTAGTACGGGCGGTCAAGCGTCCGCTGCGCCGGGCCATCAAAGCCCTTGAGCTAGGCCCCTTCTTCCAGGCACCGCGCAGCCCTCATCAAGCAGTCAACGCCCTGGGAATTCCCTTGAATGCCAATGAGCAGCGCTTACGACGCCTCAAAGATCGTCATCGCGGGCAGCGTGGCTTTGTTATCGGAACTGGGCCTAGCTTGCGTGTCGCAGACTTGGATCGCTTGCACGGTGAGGTCACGCTGTCCTGCAATCGAATTTATCTGGCTTTCGATAAAACCGATTGGCGACCGACTTACTACAGTGTTTACGATTCGCTGGTGGCTGAGCAAGATGCACAGACCATCCGTGAGTTGTCGCTGCCCAAAATACATGGCAGCCGGGTGCAGCCACTTTTGGATCAGCAAGAAGCGCTATTTGTTACTGACCTCACCAACCCCTTTGATTCGGAAGGCGAACCCCGCTTCCCATTCAGCCGCAATCTGCTGCGTGGCGCTTACGGCGGCTGGACGGTGACCTATCTGCTGCTGCAAATTGCTTTCTATTTGGGGTTACAGGAAGTGTACTTAGTGGGGATCGATTTCAGTTATAGTGTCCCTAAAGCAACTGGCAGCCAGACCGAACGCGGCGAGGTCGTTGTGGCGAGCCAGGGTGAGAGCAATCATTTTGCGGCGAACTATCGCTCGTCTGGTGAAACCTGGACCATCCCGCGGCTGGACTATCAGCGCTCGGCCTATCAGGCGGCGCGGGCCGCTTTCGAGAAAGCTGGTCGCGTCTTGGGCAATGCGTCACGCGAGACTAAGCTGGATGTTATTCCGCGTGTGGACTTCGATGCACTATTCAAGTGAGGTCTTATGACGATTCAGGTCAGCGTGGTGATCCCGACTTATAACCGAGTGGCGGATTTACAGGACTGTTTAGCCGCTCTGGAGCAGCAAACGCTACCGCTTGATCAGTTCGAAGTCATTGTTGTCGACGATGGATCCCCTGATCACACCGCAGACTACTTAAAGCAGAAGGCGACGGATACGCCGCTGAATCTGCGACCGATCACTCAGCGCAATCAAGGGCCAGCAGCAGCCCGTAACACTGGGATCGAAGCAGCGCAGGGTGATTTGATTGTCTTCACTGATGATGATTGCGTACCTGCGCCGGATTGGCTGCACAATTTGGTCGTCGCCCTGCCTCCTGATGAGCGCTGTGCCGGGGTCGGCGGTTTGATCACTCGCTACAAAGACTCATTGATTGGCCGCTACATCGATGAAAAGACACTTATGCTGCCTTTAATGGAGCGGGGTCAACTCCTGTTTCTTGTCACGGCGAACGCGCTCTATCGCAAACGTTGTTTGCAAGAGGTGAACGGCTTTCAAGTCGGTTTTGCCTGGCCGGGCGGTGAAGACGCTGACATTTCCTATCGGGCGCGGCAGCGCGGTTACTACTTCATATTGACTCCGCTTGCGGTGATTCGCCATAAACACCGCGATACCTTAGCCGGCGTGACCAAGACTTTTCGCTATTACGGTCAGGGAGACTGTGCCCAAGAAGCCTTGACGGAAGGCTATCAACGCATTTCCGGCGGATTGCGAGGTTGGCTGGCGGTACTCTTCGGGATGGTGACGGCCATACGTTACCTGGCGCGTCGCAGCCTGAGCTTTCGCGAGCGACTAGGGTTCATCTGGTTGGATTGGCTGCGGTTCATCAACTACCAACGTGGGTATAATTACTGCAAACGGCACATTGCCGCCGGATTGCGCAAGTCTCGGGAGACAAGCCCCTAGCAAAGGAGAGATGCTGTGTCGCGCGCAGAAGCCAAACGTTTGGTTGAAGAAGCCAAAACGGCGATTAGAGATGGTGACAAGGATGCCGGGCGCGCCTGGCTGTTGCAGGCCATTGAGCTGGATGAAGAAAATGAAGAAGCCTGGCTCTGGATGAGCGCCGTTGTGACCGGCGAGGACCGCATCATCGCATTGGAGAATGTCCTCGCACTGAACCCTAATAACGAGCGTGCACGCAAAGGTCTAGAGAAGTTGGGGCGCAGCCCCTCCCCCGCGCCACCGCCACAAGATGACTTCGACTTTGCCGCAGCGACCGCTGAGCCACCAGACAGTACCAGTCCGGCAGATAGTGCTCCTATGGATTGGCGCTCTGCTATCTATGAAGACCCGGCGGCTGATGACCCCCAGGCGCAGAACCGGCGCAAGCGTACTAAGCAACGCCGTGAGAAGGCCGCCCAACAGGTGGCCCAGTATGATCAGGCCGAACAAGATCAGAGCATCATGAACCTGTTTGAGGCCTGGGGAAACGCCGCGATATTCAACTTCAGCGGGCCCTACACTGTGGAGATGAACATCGCCTCCTTCCCACGGGTTCTGATCACGCTGACTACTGCATCGATTCTCTCGGCCCTTGGTACGTTGATCCCTATTCTGATTGCCGTAGCCGTGCAGGGGCAATCTCCAGCCGACTATTTCTTCCTGCAATTGGTGCAGCAGGGTCAACAGATCCCGCCAGATTTGCTCGGTCAGATTGAGTCAAGCCTGAACCAACTCGATATGCTGCTCATTCTTATTGCGGCGGGCGCGTCGGTTGTGCTTACGATCATCTCAACCTTATTTTTCGCTTCCTTTGTCCATGTAGCCGCTATGATCCTGGGTGGTGACGGACGGCTGATGCAAACCTGGCAGGCCTATTCGATTGCCTTGTTGATTTCGGGTATTGCCAACTTGTTGTTGGCCTTCCTGACGCCCTTCTTTCCCGCTGTTATAGCCCCACTCATTCTCGCTTTGACGCTCTATCAGTCAGTGCAGTTTGTATTGGGGATGCGGGTGGCTCATACCAGCCGCCACGCGGATTTCGGCTTCGGCAAATCCTGCATCTCACTGGTCGGCGGTGGCTGTCTGACAGTCATCGTTCTGTTTGTTGTGGGCTTCATCTTGGGCCTTCTCGGCAGTGCTCTCGCAACGAGCTTGTAGGGATTGCTATACTCCACTTATGATAGATGAGGCAAATCCCCTAACACCCAAGTACAACATCATCGCGCAAGCTCTGGCCCATGAATACGGCTATCCAACCTGGCGGCAGCACTATCCACCCGTTGACGAGATGGTGGATTGCATCCTGTCGCAGAACACCAACGATAACAATCGCGATAAAGCCTTCGCTGCGCTCAAGGAGCGCTTTGCTACCTGGGAAGAGGTCCGTGATGCCGATCCGCAGTTGGTGGTCGAGGCCATCCGACCCGCTGGGTTGGCAAATCAAAAAGGCCCTCGCATTCAGGGCGCACTCCGCCACGTCACCGATCAAGTAGGCGAAATCTCACTCGACCATCTCAACGACATGCCAGTCGATGAAGCCAAGACCTGGCTGACCTCGATCAACGGGATTGGCCCCAAGACAGCAGCGATCATCCTGCTCTTTGCGTTGAACAAGCCCGCCCTCCCAGTGGATACCCATGTCCATCGGGTCACGAAGCGCCTCGGTTTGATCGGTCCGAAAACCTCAGCCGAGAAGGCGCACGACGAACTCGAAGCTTTAGTCCCACAGGACGACTTCTATCCCTTCCACTTGCAGATCATCTGGCATGGGCGGCAGGTTTGCAATGCGCGGAAGCCCAAGTGCGGGGCTTGTGTATTGCGCCCGCACTGCAATTACTTCGATAGTTTGCCACCGGAAGAGCAAGCCGAGAAGCTGGCGACCTAAGTTCGCAGGACCTTTTCGTCCAACTCAGCGAACCAGTTCACCAGTGGTGCGACAATCTTGAGGGTCTCAAAAACCCGATCGGTGGCGGCTGGGCCATGCAGGTCGGCTGCTGCGATGTTGGGGGCATTGGCATGCAGGCCCTTATGGCGCAGCAGCTCAGCACGTGGGTGATCTTTGTTGTAGCCGCGAGGCACGCGCTTGTACTGCTCCCCGGTGACGGTGAAGCCCGCCTGCGCGCGAATCTGCGCAACGGCCTCGGCCAGTGGCTCGCCAGTTGCATCGGCATCTACGGCTTGTTGATAGGCGGCCAACATCTCTTTGGGCATGAAGTATGAGCCACCACCGGTGAAACCTCCCTCTGGGCTGATCTGGAAGTAGTATCCCGGGTGCTCGGTCTTTTTGCCTGGCCCAATCCAAAACACCATACCTAGCTGAGTTTTGTAGGGGGTTTTGTCTTTGCTGAAGCGCACATCACGATAGATGCGAAACATGGAGCCGCTGCCATTGGTGGCGGTATCGTAACGCACATTGGGGCTGAGCGTCTTCAAACGGTCGCCTAGCGCGAGGATGAATGCCTTAGATGGCTCCACGATCGTCGTCTGGTAGGTATCTTTGTGTTCTTCAAACCATTCGCGAGTGTTGTTGTCACCCAGGTTTCTCAGGAATGTGAAAGCCTCGGCAGGAAACCCTTCGAAGTCAAGTGCAGTTGTCATAAGATTACCTTTGCGCAATAAAACATATGTTCTCTTTGCTAAGTCTAGCGAGTGACTGTTAAAGGGTAGTTAAAGGTGTCCGAGCGACTGCCTCGTGAATTGACAAGCTGAGTTGGATCAGGGACAATCGCCGCGTTGATTAACCCGCCAGCAGAAAGCCCACTATGCGCCGCATCCTTCTTGTCTTTGGTACCCGTCCGGAAGCCATCAAGATGGCTCCGTTGGTTCGTTTGCTCAAGGCACATCCGGAGGCAGAAGCGATTACCTGTGTGACGGCTCAACATCGCGAGATGTTGGATCAGGTCTTGGAATGGTTTGATATCAGACCGGATTTTGACCTGAATTTGATGCGGCCCAATCAGACTTTGGCCGGGATTACTGGACGTGCATTGACCGGGGTTGACGAGGTGGTCGAACAGGTACAGCCTGATGTCGTGCTGGTTCAAGGAGATACAACCACTGCAATGACGGCGGCCCTGGCTGCGTTCTATCGTCAGGTGGCGGTGGGGCACGTTGAGGCCGGGCTAAGAACTCACGACATCTATAATCCTTTCCCGGAGGAAGTGAACCGGCGCATCATCAGTGTGATGGCTCGCTATAACTTCGCCCCAACCGAGACCGCGAGACAGGCCCTTGAGAGCGAAGGCGTGGCGGCTGAGCGCGTTTTTGTGACGGGCAACACGGTGATCGATGCGCTTCACTGGACGGTTGGGCAGGATCGTGAGTTGACGCTGCCTCTTCCGCTAGACCATCCTGATGAGCGCCTGATCTTGGTGACGGGGCATCGCCGCGAGAGTTTCGGCCCCGCCTTTGAGGCGATCTGTATGGCGCTCAGGCAAATCGTAGAGCGGCATGTGGATGTTCGATTGGTCTATCCTGTGCATCTCAACCCACGCGTGCAGGAACCTGTCCACCGTTTGCTGGGCGATGTTGAGCGAGTCCATCTGATTGATCCGCTACCCTATCCAGACTTTGCTCATTTGATGGCCAAGGCCGATCTGATCCTGACCGATTCGGGGGGTATTCAGGAAGAAGCCCCTACCCTGGGTAAGCCTGTGCTGGTCATGCGGGCCACCACCGAGCGGCCTGAAGCGGTTGAGGCCGGAACAGCCAAGCTGGTGGGAACGGAAACCGCCGCAATCGTGGCGGCGGCGGATGAGCTACTAAGTGATGATGTGGCCTACAGCGCGATGGCCAATGCGATTTCGCCCTTTGGGGATGGCAGCGCGTCCGAGAGCATTGCTGAAATCCTACTTGGTGCTACTGATTGACCAGCGGCATGTCCTTCACGTGTGAGGCGTACCATTCGATCGTCTGGCTTAACCCCTCACGGAATTCAGTCTGTGCCTTGAAGCCAAAGGCCTGCTCGGCTTTGTCGGTATTGAGGCGGCGGCGAGGCTGCCCATCCGGTTTGGAGCTGTCCCAGCGAATTTCGCCTTCGAAACCGGTTAACTCGGCGATCAAGACAAGCAAGTCCTTGATACTGATCTCCATTCCGGAGCCGATGTTGATCGGGTCAGGGGCGGCGTAGTTCTCCGTCGCCAGGACAATGCCCTCTGCTGCGTCCGCCACATATAAGAATTCGCGGGTGGCCGAGCCAGTCCCCCAGGCTTCGATGTAAGGCTGGTTCTTTTCTTTGGCCTCCAGACACTTGCGGATCAGCGCTGGAATCACGTGTGAGGTACGCAGATCAAAGTTGTCGTAGGGACCATAGAGGTTGGTCGGCAGGAGATGTATCGCTTGGAGGCCGTATTGTTGGTGATAAGCTTGCCCCTGCACCAGCAGCATCTTCTTGGCCAGCCCATAGGGTGCATTGGTTTCTTCAGGATAGCCGTTCCACAAGTCCTCTTCGCGGAAAGGAACGGGCGTGTGCTTCGGATACTCACAGACGGTGCCCACCGAGACGAACTTCTTGATACCGGCTTGCCAGGCTTCATGCATCAGCATGGTGCCCATCATGAGGTTGTCATAAAAGAATTCGGCAGGTCGCTCCCGGTTAACGCCGATCCCTCCGGCGACCGCAGCCATGTGAACAATCACGGTTGGCTGCGCATCCTTAAGCAGCCTGATGACCGCTTCGTGGCTGCGCAAATCGTAGTCCTTGCGGCGCGGAATGAAGACCTCCGTCGCCCCCCTATTCTTGAGTGCCTCGGTGACGTAGCGCCCCAAAAACCCTGATCCACCTGTAACAACAAAGCGATTCTCTGACCAGAAACTCATTTTGCTACCCTATCCATATGGTGTCGCACTTAGTGAGACTGTGTGCTACTATGCAACGTATGCTTTGCGAGACGTCTTGGGTTTTACCCCCAGTGCCGGATGACCTACCCGAACCAGTCATCAACGATCCAGAGTGGCCGTTGATCAGCATTGTGACGCCTTCATTTAACCAGGGGGCCTTTGTCGGGCAGACAATCGGCAGTATTCTAGCGCAGGAGTATCCCAATATCGAATACTGGGTGATCGATGGCGACAGCAGCGACCAGACGAAAGAGGTGCTCGCGCAGGTCAATGATCCGCGTTTTCACTGGTTGAGTGAAGCCGACGACGGCCAAAGCGACGCCATCAACAAGGGCCTGGTGCGCTGTCACGGCGAGCTGTTCACCTGGGTTAACTCAGATGACATGCTGGCCCCTGGCGCCCTGAAGGCATTTGCCGCAGTCTGGAGAACATTGCCCCAAGCCAGCTTGATCTACGGTCTGATGCGCCTGATAGACGCTTCGGGGGTGGACATCGGATACTTCCCCTCGCACTCCCCGAACATCACGCGTGATCAATTGCTGCGCTTATGGGATATTCTACCGCAGCCCGCCACAATGATCCCGATGGAAAGGCTGCGTGCGGTCAACGGGGTCAATCCAGCCTTGCATTTTGCTATGGACCTTGACCTCTGGATTCGGCTCGACTTGCCTATGGTCCATCATCCGGAGGTGCTGGCCTACTTTCGTGAGCATCCAAGCTCCAAGAGTGTGGCCCAAACGCCCAGTTTCATTAAAGAGGTTGAGCAAATCCTCCAATGTGCTGTCTTGGATGGCTTGATTTCGAAAGCAGAAGCGCAGGCCCACTTTCAGATCTTTGCCGGGAACACTTACCTGCTTCCCCAGCATTATGACCGTCCACAAGCCTTGAGTCATTTTCGCTTGGCCCTGGGGCAGTCTCCTGGCTTGCTGCCGCAAATTCTATCATCGCTGGCGAAGGACCTGATCCGTCGCTCTGAGCGAAAGGGCAAACGATCCATCCTGCGGGATTTACATGCCCACTTACGTCAATTAGGTCTACGCCTGTAACAAATCGAGTCTGCCACTTTCCGTGTCGGCATGAACAGGTTAAACTCTCCCCTGACGATTGACACGCGATTGAACCACGATACAATAACCAGCGACCCACGAGCGCTACAGGAGTCCCTATGGACATGAACGAACAGGAGGTTCAGCAGCCTGAGGAAGACGCATCAGGCCAGCCGGATCATCCACACGATGAAGGCGACACCGCTGAGGAACTGCCATCTGCCTCCCTCGATACCGAGGACGCACCTATCGACGAGAGCGGCATGGAAGACACAGCCGAAGCAGAGATGTCTCAGGACGTAGAACTCTCTGAGACTGTCGATGAGCAAGCGACTGATGACGTCTCACACAGTGAGGGCTCAGAAGACGAAGATGACGACGCCGAGGCCGCTGACGACGACGAGGATGACGACAGCCTTGAACGTGGTCAGATTGTACGCGGCACCATTCTGGAAAAGAGTGAAGAAGCCATCACAATTGACCTGGGTGATGGTATCGTTGGCGATGTGATTGAGCAGGAACTCAGCTCACATGAACCTGACACGCTAGCCGCCTTTGACGTCGGGGATGAGTTGTACGTCTATGTCTTGACGCCGGAAGACAGCGAGGGCCGCCCACAGCTTTCCATTACACGGGCTCTCAAGGATCAAGACTGGATTGACGCGGAAGCATTCTTCAACGAGGGCCGCCTATTTGAAGGCAAAGTGGCCGGTTATAACAAGGGCGGTTTGATTGTGCGCTTTGGGCGGCTGCGTGGCTTTGTGCCAGCATCGCAGATTGACCCCTCTCGCCTCAGCCCGGGCAGCCAGGACGAAGAAAGCTGGGGTGCGTTGATTGGCCAGGACATTGCGGTAAAGGTGATTGAGGTGAATCGTCGCCGCAACCGCCTGATTCTCTCTGAACGCCTGGCGCAGCGGCAGAGCCGCTCCCAGAGGCGCGCCGCCGTAATTGAGAAGTTAGAGGTCGGGCAGATTCGGACCGGGAGGGTCATCAGCTTGACTGACTTTGGCGCGTTCGTCAATCTGGGCGGGGTTGACGGTCTGGTTCACTTATCCGAATTATCCTGGGAGCATATTGAACATCCCAGTGAGATGGTAGAAATCGGTCAAGAGGTTGAGGTCGAGGTCATCCACGTTGACGCCGAGCGCCAGCGAATTGGTTTGAGCCTGAAAAATCGCTTACCGAACCCCTGGGAAGTGGTCGCCAGTGAGTATGGCAAGAATCAGATCGTGCCAGTCGAGATCACGAAGATCGCTAAGTTCGGTGCCTTTGCCCGTCTGGTGGAGCACAGCGCAGTCGAAGGCTTAGTCCATGTCAGCGAGCTGTCTGACGAGCGGGTCGAGAACCCCGGCGATGTGGTGAGCGAGGGCGAAATTCTGAATATGCGTATTATTCGCCTCGACTCTGAAAAGCGTCGTTTGCGACTGAGTTTGAAACAGGTCCCACTCGACAAGTTTGTGGACGACGACTGGAACTACATCAACATTGATGAGACTCTGGACGCCTTCGCCGCTGAGTATCAGAGCGCCGTGCTTGATGAGCACGAAGGTGAAGCGCCTCCGGAATATGTGGAGGAAGCGCCTGAACCCGAGATCGATGCTGAGCTTCCAGTTGACGACGCGATAGAAGAAGCCACTGAAGATCATCCTCAGGATGCGATCATGGAAGAGAGTGAGCCCCTGGTCGAAGGCGACGAAGAAGAAGCGGCGGCCGAAGACAATCACGTTGAGGAAGACCCTCCTGTGATGGTCGAAGAAGCCCCCGCTGACGACTCCGAAGCGGTTGAAGAGCCTGAGCCAGAAGAAGAGGCTTAGAGCTGTCGTCCTGCTAGCGCCTATTAAGTTACATTGCCGTCCTTGCTCTTTTGAGCAAGGATTTTTTGATCGCAAGATAGACGGAAGGGGGTTAATCGTTGGCGCGAACGGCTGTTGTCCCCATCACCTTCGCTCAATTGGTCCAATCCAGCGGCGATCTCTTGAGCAGCATGCAAGAACGTGACCTGAGTTTCCAGGAGTTCCTTGAACTGCCGATTGCTGGTCAGCATATGATGCAGTACGTGGGTTTGCCCATTTACTATCATCTTGTCAACGCAGGCTATGCAGCCAGACTTGAGGACAAGCTGGCAGGCTGGTTATTTGTGCGAGGTCGTGGGCCGCTACTCTATGTTGATACGCTGGCCGTTCACCCTGACTTTCGGCGGCGCGGGCTTGGGCGGGTCCTGCTCACCTTTGCCGAAACACAAGCCAGACGATTGGGTCGGGCTTGGCTTGGCCTCACCGTGACCAGCGCCAACACCCCGGCAGTTCAACTCTATGAGTCCCTGGGCTTTGAGCGGGCTCACTTTCAAATCTATGTGAGGAAGTCAACTCCTCAGGGTGAAGTTTCCAGTGTTGCTCGGCGGCTGCCGGGTCCCCGTGCTTGGCGCCTTTCCCAACGGCTGACTCGGCGCGAGCATGAGCAGGATGGTAGATTTCCGCTCGATGTCGTCCGCCAATTTGCCCACTTTGAGGGTCACACCTGGATCGGGCGATTTTGGGTGATCAGGCACCAGAGCCAGTTAGTAGGGATCATCCGTGAGCGGCTGAGCGAAGGAGTCCATAAGCTAGTCGTCGCTGCTGACTCCGAACACTGGGGGACGCCGCTCATCGTAGACGCAATGCAGAGCGTTATCGCCAATCAGGCAAGCGCGTTTGTTCAGGTGCGCTTCACAAGCGCTGCTCATCATCAAGCGGCACACGCTGCCTGTCTGGATATTGGCTTCAAGGAGCAATCCGCAGATCGGATGCAAATGTTCAAAGCGCTCGATCCAAGAACCGATGACTCCATCTGAGCGGGTCGCGATAGGCGTTGACGTGACCGGCGGCAAGCGTCCGATGACGATTGCAGTGTTAGATCAGCAGTTGCAGGTCGTCACCCTGAAGAACCTCCCGCTTGATGACCTCATAGCGGAAGTGCTCCGCTATGAGCTGGCGGATTGCGCCATTGATGCACCCTCTAGACCGAATCCGGGGTTGCTCACAGATGGCGAAAGACGCCGCCAATGGGCTTTGGCCCCGGCATCAACGCGCTACAGCACCTACCGCATTTGCGAATACGAGCTTCGGCGGCGCGGCATCGGCATCTACAATACACCTCTCGACCCTGCTAAGATCAAGGGGTGGATGCAGCGCGGTTGGGACCTCTACCGGGCGCTGCACCAAGGTGGATTTGTGCCCTATCCCAGCGAAGGCAGCATGTGGACCGTCGAGGTCTTTCCACATGCTTGTTTCACCACATTGCTGGGAGCAAAGCCCCTGCATAAAGCAACGAAGGGTGGATTAGAGCAACGTCAGACGCTGCTCCGTGCATTGGGCATGACTATAGCCGCGGTGGATTCGCTTGAGGCGGTGCTTACTCATGATGAGTTGGATGCCTTAGTTGCCGCCTACACCGCCTATCTGTTGCGGGCACGGCCCGAGGATGCCTGCGCCGTTGGCTCACCCGATGATGGACAGATCGTGCTGCCAGTCCCTACCCTCGCTGACCGGTATTGACCCTCAGGTAAAGTCGATCGATGATGTGTCTCCAACGTTGAGCTTGCGCGGACGCCCAATCACAACGGCGTCGCGCCCAATAAGCGATTGACTCAGGATGCTATTCTTGACTGTCGCGCCGACGTCAACAATGGAGTCGGTGATAATGCTGTGGCGCACTTCGCAGCCAGCCGACACCGTTGCATGGGGGCCAATCACTGACTGTTCGATCACTGCATCAGGATGAACATAGACGGGTGGAATGATGATGGCCTTACCAAAGTTGAGATCACTACTGTTGTCAAAGCCATTTTCCAGCAGGTGCCGGTTGGTTTGTAACACAGTCTCAGGTTTACCCGTATCGAGCCAAGTGTCAACCCTTTGCGAGTGAAAGATGGCCCCCTCCTCAATCATGATTTGAAGGGCGTCAGCGATATAGAACTCGCCCCCCTTGAGCTGCTTGCGTTCCATTTGCGTCTCAATGGCCTTGATGAGCAAGTTTGCTTCCCGTACGTAGTACAGACCAATCAGAGCCTGCTTGTTTTCTGTGGTCGAGGGTTTCTCAACAAAATCAGTGATGTGCCCTTGGTCGTTCAGAACGACTACACCGAAGCGGCGGGGGTCCTCAACTTCTTTGGTAAACACCATGCCATCCACTTCCGGCTGCTTGAGGGTCGATAGATCACCGTCGAAGAGCGTATCTGAGAACAGGATGATCGCTGGCCCATTGAGATACTCTTTGGCTAGGTAAATCGCATGAGCCTGCCCAATCAATTCTTTCTGTTCGACAAAGCGAGCCTTGAACGAATAGGTCTGTGTGATGTATTCCTCGATTTGTTCTCCGAGGTAGCCTACGATGAAGATGTATTCGTCAATATCAAGCTCACTCAGATTGTCGATCAGATGTTTGACCATCGGCTGCCCAGCTACATTGATCAAAGGTTTGGGACGGCTGTAGGTGTGCGGGCGCAGACGCTTGCCAAAGCCCGCCATCGGGATTACTACCTTCATACGATTTCATCTCCTCGAATTGGTTTAGGCCGAAATTGTCGACTGGGGCATGGTATAATCTGCCAAACCGGTCGCAATATCGAGTACTTAGTTAGAATGGGGTTTAGTACTATGAATGCAGAGGATCTAACCGATGTGGAGAACGTGATCTTGCAGCTCACCGGTGACCATCCTCGTTTGCTCTTTGTCCTCTCTGGGCCATCGGGGGCGGGTAAGAACAGCATCATCAAGAACCTGCTGGACAACCACGTCAATGAGATGGACCGCGTCACAACCTATACCACGCGTGAGAAGCGCGATGGTGAAGTTGATGGTGATCAGTATTACTTTGTTAGCCTAGAGCGCTTCCGAGAGCTGGCACGTGCTGGCAAACTTATGGAAGCAGAGGGTCACGACGTGTATCAATCCGGCCACCAGTATAGTATGCCCTCAGACCTATTTGAAGGCGTCGATGATGACAAGCCGCTGGTGGTCGCGGAAGTTGATATTCACGGTATGCGACGCATTCGCGATCGTTTTCCGCTTGTGATCACAATCTTCGTGACGGCTCCCCCCGGCAGCTTGATGAAGCGCATTCGGGAGCGTGATGCAGACCTGCCCGACGACGAGTTCGCTAACCGCATCCGCACAGCGCACGATCAAATCCAGGCTGCCAAGGAATTCGATTATGTAGTGTACAACAAAGAAGGCCAGTTTGAAAGAACCATTGCCGCTATCGAGGCGATCATCTGGGCAGAACGCCTGAAGGTGCGGCCAGGCTTCGATCTAGAAGCCATCTTCCCTGCATCGGCTTTCGCCATCCCTGAGACTGAGTAGCCGTAAGCAAGCTTGTCCCATGAATAAAGGCACATACTCCATGTGCCTTTTCTGTTCTGGAGGTGCCTGTGAAGACCTTATCAGAGGCGTTGTCGCTGGAAATCTTCCATCATGTGTTTGCCTCAGTCGCGGAGGAGATGGGCGTCACGCTTGGCAGAACGGGCTATTCGGCAAACATCAAAGAGCGGCTGGATTATTCCTGTGCCCTGTTTCTGAGTGATGGTCGAATGCTCGCTCAGGCGGCACATATTCCCGTTCATTTGGGCGCGATGCCTGCCTCGGTGCGTGCCGCCATCGCCCACGGGGCACCCTTCGCACCTGGTGATGTGGTCATCCTCAATGACCCCTATCTGGGTGGCACGCACCTGCCAGATATCACGATGGTCTCGCCTGTGTTTTTTGATCCTGACGGTCAGCCGGACTTTTTCGCTGCCTCACGTGCCCATCATGCGGACATCGGCGGGATGGAACCGGGATCAATGCCGCTCTCAACGGAGTTGTATCAAGAGGGCTTGATCATCCCACCGATCAAACTGGTTGAGAAGGGGCAGCTCAACCAGGGTGTGTTCGACATGATTATCCGTAACTCGCGCACCCCCTCCGAACGGCGCGGTGACCTCAATGCGCAGCGAGCGGCCCATAAAGTTGGGGAACGGCGATTGTATGCGATAGTGGAGCGTTATGGTCTTGATGAGCTGAAGCGACAGGCACAGAATCTGATTGACTATGCGGAACGTTTGACGCGGAATTGGCTCGTCGATCTACCCGAGGGACAGTTTAGCTTTGAGGATGTTCTGGATGATGATGGCATCAACGAGCAGTCGATTCCCATCAAGCTGACTCTGAATGTGCAGGCTGACAGCCTCACTGTCGATTTCAGCGGATCGTCGCCAGCCGTGCGCGGCTCAGTGAATGCCGTCCGGGCGATCGTCGAGAGCGCGGTGGGCTATGTCATCCGTTGTGTGGCGGGTGATGACCTACCGATGAACGAGGGTATATTCAATCCGGTTGAGTTAAGAGTGCCGACCGAGAGCGTGCTGGACCCTGGTCCGCCCCACGCGGTAGCGGGTGGGAACGTTGAGACCTCTCAGCGCATTGTCGATGTTCTTTACGGTGCTTTGGCTCAAGCACTCCCTCATCTGATCCCAGCGGCGAGCCAGGGCACAATGAACAACCTATCCTTCGGCGGGATCGATCCGCAGACGCGCCGCCCCTTCGCCTATTATGAGACGATGGGCGGCGGCAGTGGCGCAGGCCCGGATGCAGACGGAGCAAGCGGTTTGCACACCCATATGAGTAACACGCTCAACACCCCAATCGAAGCTCTGGAGTTGGCCTATCCGGTGCGGGTGGAGCGCTATGCAGTGCGAACTGGCTCCGGCGGATCAGGCCAGCAGCAGGGGGGCGATGGCCTGATCCGTAGTTTTCGCTTTCTGGCTCCTGCCCGTGTCACGTTGCTGAGCGAGCGGCGGCGGCACAGCCCCTATGGGCTGGCAGGCGGCCAACCCGGCCAGGTCGGGCATAACCGCTTGCTGGCTGCGGACAGCCGAGAATCGGAAGACCTGCCTGGCAAATGCAGCCTCGACCTCAATATGGGCGACCTCCTCACGATTGAGACGCCCGGCGGTGGCGGTTGGGGAGAGGTTGATGACAAGAGTTGATGTTCAAAGTTTTCAACATGGATGTTCAAAACTCCCCGATTCATGTTGAAAACTGGCCTCAGAATGTTGAAAGCGTGTTGAAAACTGCCCTGAAAATGTTGAAACTGTGTTCAAACGATGTTGAAACTCGACGTATATATGTTGAAAACTCGCTGCTAAAATGTTCAAAGTGGGTTAGTTTTCAACATCATCGGCAGGCTGTCTCCCAACTTTCAACATGACTTTGAACATGTTTTCAACGTAAACATAGGAGTTTTGAACATCGATGTTCAAAACATGTTCAAAGCTCTCTGAGTTTGATCTCCCTCAAATGCCCAAACTTAGCCCTATTTGCTGCCAGATTTCGCATGAGAATCAAAAGTTGGCTCTGATCTGAGGCCAACTTTCAACATTTGAACATGCCCTACTATGACTGCTTCTATTTTAAATACTATAAGAAGATAAGGTTCAAATACCTTCACTGCTCAGCGGGCGCTTCATGTTGAAACATATCCCTATGGGACGATCTCGATCGTAATTCTCTGGCTGGCCGAGGTGTTCCCCACCGTATCAAATGCGCGAATTTCAATGAAATGCTGGCCAACTGCATCGGCTGGGATCAACCATCGCTCGTTGTATGGTGCGATTGTGCTGGTCGCAATCAACTGTCCATCTACATAGAATTCAACGCGATCCATTGAGATGTCGTCGGTGACGATGGGTTGGATCGTGACGAACTCATCAGAGAGGCTAAACTGCTGGCCGTCTAGCGGGCTGATGACCTCGATCGTTGGTGGTCGATTATCGACGGTTACCTGGGTTACAAACTCCTCAATGCTGTTATCACCGCGAATCACGGTGAGCCGTAGAGAATAGAGCCCGTCCAGTTCGCGTGCATCCCAGATGCCCAAATCCTCGTTATAAGCGGTAGAGAAGCTGTCAGCACCTATCTGAGTCCACTCGGTCGGGTTCAGACCTTTGCCATAGTCCAGACGATAGAGCTGGAAATTGCCATCGGTCGCGTTGCCTCGGACCGTCACCGCACCCTGCACATAGCTAAACGGAGCCGGATTGAGAATAGCGACATTGCCGAAGAGGTCTGGTGTGATGATCGTGTCATATTCGGTAGGAGGTTGCGTGACACCAGCGTTGCTCAGCCAGTCATCCGCACGAGCTGGCAGGATCATATACACGCGCTGTTCGATCAGTTCGGGGGGTGTATAGACGGTTGCCAGCAAATTCGTGTCACGGTTGACGAAGAAGGGCTGCCACACATTATCGCGGGTGGTGGGTTCAGTTCCCTCCAAGAAAATCTCTTGTTGGGTTGGACAGTACTCAGTCGGTAGGAGTCCAGAGACTTGGCAGACGGTCAGTTCAACGACGTTTTCGGGCCGATCCCAGTCTTCAACCGGCGTGCCCAGATGGGCGTACTCCATGATCGCTTTCCAGATGGGGGCGGCCCCTGTAATGGCAGGCATCTCGATCATGGGAGCGTTGTCGGTG
>JAADYZ010000115.1 GCA_010092775.1 Chloroflexota bacterium | reverse complement strand
CAGTAGATGACGCATAACCGGTCCTTGAGAGTGTGCATTTCGTTTTGAGCGGACGTCAAGATGGTTACGAACGAGAACGACGCCTTATCGAAATGCGCGAAAAAATAAGATAGGCATCTAATCTTACGTTGCCCCTAAGGTCAGATTAACATAGAGCGATAGCCCCCCACAATGTGACTTGTGTCACGCTTCACAAGTGTCTCCTCGCCATTCGTCCTTTTGATGTGACGTAGTGCCCTGCTTCACAGTATGATCTGTATACACAACGCGCGAAGACAAAGTGAAGACGATGACTGAACAACCCAATAACAACAACTTGATTCTCGTTACTGGCGCTACCGGTTACGTGGGGGGACGCCTGGTTCCGCTGCTTTTGCAAGCAGGGTATCGCGTGCGTGTGCTGGCGCGCGATGTCCAGCGATTGACAGGACGAGACTGGTACGATCAGGTTGAAGCATGTGAAGGCGATGTGCTTAAGCCTGATACGCTGGACAAAGCTATGCAAGGTGTCAGCGCGACTTACTATCTGATCCACAGCATGACCAAGTCCACTGACTTTCACGAACGCGACGTCACAGCAGCCCGCAACTTCGCAACAGCTGCGGAGTGCGCTGGCGTCAAGCAGATCATCTACCTAGGGGGATTGGGCAATCCCGAAGCAGACTTATCCGTCCATCTGCGCTCACGACAGATTACCGGCGAAACCCTGCGGGAGAGCACGGTGCCCGTTACAGAGTTCCGTGCCGCGGTGATTGTGGGGTCAGGCAGTATGTCATTTGAGATGGTACGCTACCTCACCGAACTGATTCCCATCATGGTCTGCCCCCAATGGGTCTTTACCCGCACGCAGCCCATTGCCATTCGCAATGTGCTCCAATATCTGATTGCCGCGCTAGAGACTCCGGCAAGCCTCGGCGAAGTTATCGAGATCGGCGGTGCAGATGTCCTCACCTACGGCGACATGATGCTGCAATATGCCGAGGTGCGCGGCCTCAACCGCAATCTTCTTCCGGTGCCTGTGTTAACTCCTCGCCTCTCATCGTACTGGGTTCACTGGATGACGCCCGTTCCGGCCTCCATCGTGAGGCCCCTGATCGAAGGGCTGCGCAATGAGGTCATCGTGCGGGATGACAAGGCGGAGCAGATCTTCCCCCAAATTGAACCGATGACCTATCGCCAGGCAGTCGAGCTGGCACTAGTCAAGTTGGATGCAGGTGAAGTCGAGACGACCTGGAACGATGCTCTGGCTACAAGCCAGGGCGACAACAAACCCTATGTGCTCGCTACGCACGACGGGATGCTGCTTGAAAAACGGCAGATCAAGGTTAACGCCCCACCTTCAGATGTCTACGCTGTGTTTACTGGCTTGGGCGGCGAGCGCGGTTGGCCCTATAACTGGCTCTGGCAGTTGCGTGGCATTCTCGATCGTCTGATCGGTGGGGTGGGGTTTCGACGCGGGCGGCGCGATCCCAATGAACTTCGTATCGGTGATGCGCTGGACTTCTGGCGTGTAGAGACGGTTGACCCGAATCATCTGCTGCGGCTGCGCGCCGAGATGCTGCTGCCAGGTCGGGCCTGGCTTCAGTTCGAGGCAGTCCAGGTTGAGGACAATCTCACCCGCCTGACCCAAACAGCCTTCTTTGCCCCTAAAGGGCTGCTAGGCTTTGCATATTGGTACGGGATCTATCCGATTCACGGGTTGATCTTCTCAGGAATGATCCGCAAACTGGCGGCCCAAGCCGAAGCGCGGGCGGGCTAACTAGGGGGCCAACTTGACCATCTCGCGCACGTTGCCGCGTACCCCCCCAACGCCCCGCTCAAACGCATGATCCTGACGCCGCACGATCATCGGCATGCCTTTGCGTGGCGTCATGGTAATCCCTGCGTAGCGGTCAATCGATACACCACCGGCAAACTCAAAGCGATAGCGTTGCAGCAGCATGGCTAGTATCACTTTCAACTCCATCAGCGCGAATTTGGCACCTATGCACATTCGTGGGCCCGCACTAAAGGGATTGTAAGTGTAGGGTCCAGGCTTGATAGTCTCCCAGCGTTCTGGGATGAAGCGTTCGGGCTCCGGGAAAACATCCGGCATGTGATGTGTATGATAGATGCTGACAATCACTTGCAAACCAGGATGCATCGGATAGCCACCTAGCTCGGTATGATGTGCCACTGTGCGTGAATTCAACGGCACTGGCGGGATGACACGCATGCTTTCGTTGACGACCCGATCGAGCAGCGGCAGTTGGTCTAGTTGATCGAGCTGCGGTGCGCTACCCTGCAATGCGCCCTCCAACTCATCAACTAAATCCGCGGCCACCTGCGGGTGCTGCGATAACAGGAACAAGGTCCACACTAGCGCGCTAGCGGTCGTCTCGTGCCCAGCGCCAAAGATTACGGTAGCGTGCCCCATGATTTCATCAAAGCTAAGCTGACGACCGTCCTCCAGGGTGCCTTGGGTCAAGACGGCCATCACATGATCAGCAATCGGCGGAAAGTCCTGATTTTGCTTGATCAACTTGCCCATCACGTTATCCATGTATGCAATATGGGACAGCATACGCTGGTATGGCAGGCCAGGAATATCAAAGGGGAGGCCGATAGCCCAAGGGCTAAGCACCATGTGCATGGCTTCGTCCAAGGCCTTGCCCATACGGGCCAGTTCATCGTTTAGTTCAACCCCCAACAAGGTCTTGACTGTGATGCCTAAAGACATCATCACGATGTCTTCATACAAATTAATGCACTGACCCGGCGTCCATTGGTCGAGCGTCGCCTGAGTAACGGCGACGACATCATCATAGTAGCGATCGACAGCCTTCTTGTGGAAGGCGGGCATCAACAGGCGGCGGTGTTGGCGGTGTTCATCCTCATTGACGTGGAACAGTCCACTCATGAAGCGAGAGAGCATGAATTCACGTTCTGTGTACCTGGAGGGGTCTTTCGACAGGAACAGGCCCGAGATCGCGAGCTTATGAAAACGATCGTGGCCCGTGACCACTTCCCGATTGAGTTCAGGTCCATAGGCAAATATGAACTGATTTTTATGGGTTGCCCCTGGATACTCCCCTCCGACCAGTCCGGTGATGCGGCCATAACGGGCAAAGCGCCAACCCATTTCCTTAATGGGATCGTTCAAAAAGGCGATGCCGTTACCGTTGACACCCAACAGTGGATGTGGAGCTGGGCCAGGTAGAATCTTGTGGGGTGTTGTCGCGGATACCATGTTTCTCCTTGATGGGTTGAGGAGCCTGGGTCAAGCAGGCAACCGGCGGCCTCAAGGCCTCAATACCATACCCTAGGGCCGCGAGCAAATCAATCATTAACACAATGAAATCTGAAATTTCCTCAGTCTAGGCTTTTTGCATCGCCAAGCGCAGGTAGGTCTACTCACCTGATTCAAAACGATGGCGCAGCGTCGTACCATCGACTGCCGCAAAGCGATAGAACAACGGGCGAGCAATCTTCGGCACTTCGCGGTCGATGAGCGCACGATTGCGTGCAGTCTGATGATCCAACCCGCCGAGCACCTGCTGCGTGATGATCTCCTCCTGTTCAATGGAGAATCCAGCCTGCTTGAAGCCATCTAGGGTTGCAGCAACGCGGTCCGTCATTCGGAAATCGGTCCATAGAAAGTGCCCACCATCAACCAAGACGCGATGGACTTCGTTCATAAATCGCTCCATTGAGCCATACCCATGCGACGACTCAACGTTGATTACCGCACCGAACTGACCATCTTCAAAGGGCATGTTCTCGGCATCGCCATGCACAAAGCTCAATCCGTCAACCTGATGACGACGCCGGCAAAAGGCGACCGAGTTTTGCGCAAAGTCGATCCCAGTCATGGTCTTAGGTTTGCGGTAGCGCATCACATACGAGGCTCCACCACCCCGCCCAGAGCCAACTTCAAGCACATCCAGTCCGCTCAAATCGACCGCACCAGCTACCTGATCATAGAGCTGCAACCACACACGGTTCGGCTCATCCTCAGGCTTGAGCACAATGGGGGCTGCTGCAACGTAGCCATAGTTCATCAACAAGATTTCGCCCTGACGATCCAGTCTAGCAAGATACTGATAGAGGGCTTTATTCAGCGACCGCCGCAGGCCAGGTGAGCGGTCCATTAAGGTTGATACAAGTTCCAGCATGACTGATGCCCCTTGAGTAGTTAGAGATCACACCAACTATGCCGGGCGGCTGAATAGAATGCAAATCCCTCTTATGACAAGCGATTCAAAATCGTCTACAATGAAACGACTCTTGACCCTCATCCCTGGGAGACTCTTCCAATGGAACCAGAAGCCATCCTCCGTCAGCAGCTCGTGGCCTTGTTGACTAAACGGCAGGCTCACTACAGCTTTGAAGATGTCGTTGACGACTTCCCTATCGACCAAATCAATACCCATCCGCCGCACACAGTCTACTCATTCTGGCACTTGATCGAGCATCTACGGCTCGCTCAGCTCGACATTTTAGACTACATTCGTGACCCCAACTATAGTTACCCCAACTTCCCCGATGATTACTGGCCAAGCGGTTCTAGCCGCACAGATGCCGTTGGCTGGCAGGCTAGCATCGATCAATTTCTAAGCGATCGACAGGTGTTGGCCGACATTGTCATGGACCCCAAGACAGACCTCACAGCTCAGCTCCCACATGGACAGCGAGGGCACAACATCCTGCGGGAGGTCATGGTCGCAGCCGATCACAATGCCTACCACGTCGGTGAGTTCGGAATTCTACGTGGCGTAATGGATTTGTGGTGAAAACGGCCTGAGCCATTGTCCGCATTGGTACCTTTGACAAGCTTCTGAGCATCAGATATGATAGAATTTAACTTCTTAAAGTTCTCTTTATGAGGGCGGCTGAGAAGGCTGGGGCCTACGCGGCGGATGCCGTTGAACCTGGTCAGGTCCGAGAGGAAGCAGCCATAAGGCGTGTTTTCCGGGTGCCGTAGGGTTTCCTGGCCTTCTCAGCCGCTCTTTGTCCTGCCACTCACTTATGCGTAACTCTCGCCTTCCATTACCCGGAGAACGCCCCACTGGTGTGTGGCGTCAAACAGATCGACGCACCTTCCACGCGGGCCGTCTGGCCCGGCAAGTCAAGCTTCTCCCCATTCTAATCGTTATCGCCTTCACCGCTGCCGGATATGCCGCCCAGCGCTGGTGGGTTAATCAAGCCTACGAGGTAACGGTTGTCATCAACGGCCAGCCGACAGAATTGCGCACTCATCGGCAGACAGTTCGCGCCGCCTTGCGTGTGGTCGGCGTAAACCCATCCGACGCCGTTTTCGTGGAGCCAGACATTAACAGCGCCCTCCGTGATGGGCTGCTCATCACTGTAGCTGAGCAGCGGTCCGTCGTCATCCACTATCGCGGCGACACGCTGCGCGTCAACACGCACGAGGTTGAGCTGGCCCGTATCCTTGAGTCGGCGGGTCTCCGATTAAACGAAAATGAACGCGCTGTTGTCATGCGCGGCACCCATCCCAGCCCGCAAGACGTCGCCGCCGACCCGGACCTCGCTACGGTTGCAATCGTTCCGCAAGAGATTGCTGTTCGCATCCTGAGCACCGTCATTGTCACGGAGCGCTTCGTAGCTGGAGAAGAGAGACAGGTTAGCTTTGAAACGACAGCCAGCACCTTGGGAGAGGCCTTTGCGCAGGCTGGTTATGTCCTACATGAAGCAGATCGGCTGTCGCTCCCCCTGAGCACAGGCCTAGGCGAGGGACAGTCTCTCCAGATCCTCATTGAGCGGGCCACCCCGATTACACTCACAGTCGATGGCTTGGTCCTCAGTGTTTACACACATCAAGAGACTGTCTTGGGGCTCCTGGATGAAGTCGGCGTGGAACTGGGTCGGGACGACTACACTCTACCAGAGCAGGACACCCGTTTAACGTCTGATCTGCACGTCGACGTATTTCGTCTCAGTGAAGCGATCGAAGCCGAAGAGATAGACATTCCATACGAGACCATCTATGTCCCTGATCCCACCCTTGAGTTGGATCAGCAGCGCCTTGTTCAAGCTGGCCAGGCCGGGACTATGCTGCGGGAGTGGCGGGTGCGCACAGAAAACGGCCAGATCGTCAGTGAGCTGTTGATTGGAGAGCGTGAATTGCAAGCGCCCAGCAGCGAGGTGATTGCCTATGGCACACGTATCGTGCTGCGCCAGATTCAGACCGAGGATGGCACCTTTGAGTATTGGCGCAAGCTCACCGTACTTGCCACCTCGTACAGCCCGCTCACGGCGGGCGACAAACAACCTGGGGATCCCTTCTTTGGCGTCTCTGGTACGGGCGCGCCGGTACTACGTGGCGTCATCGCTGTCGATCCGCGTGTCATCACCCTGGGTACATATATGTATGTTCCTGGCTATGGTCCTGGTAGGGCACTTGATGTGGGCGGGGCAATCAAAGGGCTGCGCATTGATCTAGGCTATTCGGATGAATTTCTTGTGCAGTGGAACAACTGGACCAAGCTTTATCTCATCACACCGGTTCCACCTCCGGACCAGATCATCTATGTTTTATCCGAACTGACCGAGGGTCCACCTGAAGACGATTGAGCTGCGGCTTGCTCGGCTCGCGCCGCCTTGATTCGTCGCTCGCGTTCCTGCGCCACCCGACTGCCTGCCCAGGCACCACCCATCGCCACCAGGACTGGAATCACCCAGGACAAGCAGACGTAGTTGGCTTGTAGCGGAGTCAACTCACCCACCACCTCGGACTGCTCCTCTAACGAGGAGTCGCTATCGACCTCACTCACAGACGGAATGACGATTGGCGTGGCACTGAGCATCAGCAGCCAGCAGCCAAACCCGACCAACATGCCAAGCATAGGAAACACCAGGCGCTGTGATTTACTCATCGTTTGTGCGGACCTTTTACACTGGGGTATCGGCGCTGTCTGCATAGTAGCGACTAAGCTACACTCTCGCTATGTCTGAGCAACCCAATGCTTACCGCCTGAGGGACGACCCCGAATATCGCCAGGGTGTGCATCTGGTCATAGCTGGCGTGATCCTCCTTGGGGTCGCCTGCCTCATCACCTTCGCGATCATCCTGATGCTGGTGGTTCCCGTGATTGTCACCACCCTACCAGACCTGCAACCGGCTGCCGAAGCTGCCCCCGGCGAGACCCTGTTTGTGATCGTCGGTTTTGTCGGAGCTGAGGACGTTTCATCTGAGCTTTACCAAGACATCACAGATGTGCTTGAAAGACAGCCGATTTACGATGCCCGCGTGATCTATCTCGACGAGCAGCCGAACGATGCTGAAGCCGCCCTAGCGCTGGCAGAAAGCTACGGCGCTAGCGTGATCATATGGGGCAACGCGACAAACAATGGCTATGACGCAGCTTTCTCGATCCGCTCGCCAGTGGATCGACTGGAACCCAGGGCTTATCGTTTCAGCTTCGCAGACGATGACGATCAGGCGCGATTGAAGCTGATGCAGTTCACGACGGCTTTGCTGAGGGCACATGCCGCCGACTATTCCTATGAATACGATAGTGTGGTTCGCCTGATTGATGAGCTTGCGCCAGCCGGGCAAGCCAGCGCTGGCTTTGATCCGGACATCCTGCGCTTCTATGAGGTCAGCGCGCACTTCTATCATGAAGACTACTGGGAAACGATCCTGTTAGTTGATGCAGCCGTAGAAAGTGAAACGGTCACCCCCGAGCTGTTGATTCTAATGGCAGCGGCCTATCGTGATGCCCACTTTCTAGAAGACCTTGAACAGCAGTTGACCAATGGCCTCTCCGCCGCGGACTTCGCGATCGATCTAGACCCAGACTCACCGGAAGCCCATTACGTCAAAGGCAGCCTGTATCACGATTTTGACCAGCCAGACCTTGCTATGACTGCCTATGAGGAAGCCCTCTCCCTCGATCCGCAGCACGAAAACACCCTGCGCCGCCGGTCAGACCTGCTGATTGATGAGGAGCGTTGGGAAGAGGCTTACGAGAGCCTGACAACATTGATCGAAGTGGCACCAAACAACTATCGTTACTATCTTCAGCGAGCCGAAGCCGCCATCAAACTTGATCAACCAGACGATGCGCTGGCGGACCTGACCAATGCACTTCGTGCCGCGCAGGCTCACGAGAGTGGTCAAGTCGCGGCCACCCACATCATCGAACGCCACGCGTTGTTACTGACCGACTTGGGGCGCAGCAGCGATGCACTGGCCAGTTTGAACAATCTTGCCAACCAATTTCCCGCAGACCTGCGCTACACCCTACTCATGGGGGCTGTCTTTTGGGCAGAGGGCGATAGTAGCCGGGCCTGGCAGCATTGGAATGAGTATAGCAGTGCCTACGGTGGAACGAACTACAATGCCATCGCCTGGGGGCTAGCTTTGGAAGGCTACTATGAGGTGGCGCTCGATCTCGCTGAAACTCACCTTGAGCGCAATCCGGACGACCCCAACGGCATTCACACCCTGGGCTTCGTTCACCTGGGCTTGGGCCATACCGACCAAGCTATCCAGCGCTTTGAAGAAGCGCTTGACCTGGGAATCTACTACACACCGATCTATCGCGATTTAGGTGATGCCCATTACGCCCAGGGCGACTATGCTGAGGCCATTGCCCGCTACGAGACTTACCTGTTAGGGTTCACCAATGCCGAAGCCGACGATCATGATGAGGTCTCGCTGCGCCTCCGTTTTGCTCGGCTGCGTCTGCTGCGGGCAGACCTCGCCATCGATTAGTTCAGATCATCAGCCCATTGAAGCGCAGCCAGCAAGCGATCCTCTTCGTTTTGTGGGGGCTGGGCCACCGGATTAGCATGGCACCGCGCCAGACGAACCGCCAAAGGAGAGGCCCCCGCTTCTTTCAGGTCTTCCGCCGACCAGATCGGATGCTGCTCCGAAATAACCAGGGCGCGCCGCCACCCATTTGGACTGCCCTGAGCCGCTTTCTTTGCCCAGGCTGGCCACAAGCGCCTTAGAATCACGATGATGACCCGATCGAGTAGGTTCAACCCATAGCGGGATTTGCCAACGTCATGTAGCAGGGCCGCCACCATCAAATCGGGATGATCATACCCAGCGGCTTTCAGCGTTTGCATCACGCGCAGCCCATGCAGCCGCTCACTAGGGCGCATCCGTTCAAACAGCGCAACGAGAGCAGCGGCCCCCAAAGTCTGTTCGATCAAGCCGTGATCGAGCGGCGTGAAGGGCGCAGTGAGCGCCCACCCCATCTGGCGGAAGCGCTGACTGAGCGGAACACTCATGCGAAGAGGCCAAACCCCGTCAACAGCAATTGCATAATCTGGATGGAGGGCTGAAGCAGAAGGACGCCGAGCGGGTCAAACCCCGCGATCGGGAAAAAGGACAACAGCACCAACCCACCCAGAATGATCGATGTGGTCTGGCGGTTGCGCTCCCACCAATTGGCTGTATCGGGTGGAAAAGCGGCGAAGGCCACTGTCCAGCCATCAAGCGGGAAAAGCGGCAGCAGATTGAAGATGAACAGCAGAATGTTCAGGAAGATCATTCGGGTCAGTAGAAAAGCTGGCGAGGGCAGCCAGAAAAACAGACCAGTGCGAGCCGACGTAAACGTCGGTTCAAGCGATGCGATAAACCAGAAGGGGATGGCGAACAGCAGCGCTAAAATCAGGTTGGAGACTGGCCCAGCCAAAACTGCGAAGAACATCCCCCAACGCGGGTTGCGCATTCGGCTTGGGTTCACTGGTGCAGACCCAAGGATGGCAAAGCCAATGAAGACCCCGATGAAATAACCAGGCCACCACACATTGGCGCGAGGGTCCAGAGTCATTCGGTTTTGCTCTTTGGCTGTGGGGTCGCCCATCTCAAAGGCTACGCGAGCGTGAGCATACTCGTGGACCACCACGGCCAACAAGAGCACAATGGCATTTGCAATGAGTTCGGCTGGCGAAAGACTGAGCACAGAGTTCTCCCTATTTAGTCGGCAAAGCTACCCCAAGATTGTACAAATCGACACTTGGTATGGCTAGCGCGTACTATTGCTGTGATGCCGCTCCCAGATAATGCGCAGACCTTCGAGCGTCAGGCTGTCTGAAAGGTCTTGGATGACGCTGGTATGCTGCGCAAACAGCGGTGCCAGTCCGCCTGTGCCGATCACACGCACCTCTGGTTCATTCAACTCCACCTTGATGCGTTCCACTAACCCCTCAATCATGCTGACATAGCCTAAGAACAGACCGCTCTGCATGGCGTGGATGGTATTCCGCCCAATGGCGGCAGGAGGCGGTGCGATGTCAACCGCTAAGAGTCGAGCCGCCCGGCTGACCAGTGCGTCATGTGCCAGGCCAATGCCTGTGGTGATCACACCGCCCAGATAATCGCCATCGGTGTTGATCACGTCAAAGGTCGTGGCCGTGCCAAAGTCGATGACGATGGCAGGTCCGCCGTACAGCACTTTGGCGGCAGCCGCGTTCACAATACGATCCGGCCCAATTTCCCGCGGATTGTCGAGCAGCAGCCGGACTCCACTGTCCGTCTCGTGGGTAATCAGCAGCGGGCTCGGTTGTAGATAGCGCTCAACCAGTTCAACAAATGCCGATGTCAAATCCGGCACCACACTGGCGATCACCACATGTTCAATGTCGCCAAAGCCGAAGCCATTCTCCTCGAAGAAATTGCGCAGCAGCACCGCATATTCATCACTCATCTTTTCCCGAATGGTACGCACCCGCCAACTACAACACCAGTCGCTCTGATTGTAAACGCCAATGTGAATATTGGTATTACCAATGTCGATGGCTAGCAGCATCAGTGAGGCCTCCTTGACCAGCGTGACACGGAACCTGAGTATGACGCAGATTTGAGGTCGAACTCAACGCAATGGCAGCAAAAAAGAGGCGCTCATGCGCCCCTTCGGATAGTTTCTAATAATCAGATCGCTTGGGGGTCAGGCGATAGCCGACATCTGCCAATCGCGCTGCAAAGGCATGCGAGACAGCGAGTGTTGAATATCCTCCAAATTCGCCATGAACAAGCCCATCAACTCGCGTTCGCTGCCAGCAAACTGGGCCGTGATCTGACCAATGCAGTGCTTGCAGGAGGGATCGTGGGTCAAGGAACGGTCCAGCTTGAGGTCACGGCGCAGGCGGCGCATCATGGCGGTCAGGGCGATTTTGTACGGGTCGCTATAGTGAAGCGCCACCACATAGTCGACCAGACTGTCCCAATTCGACATAAACTGGAGGCCAGAATACTGGCAGGTTGCGATGGTTTCTACTGGCCGATTCATGGTCAATCCTGACTGTTCTAGGCGTTTCATCTAGCCCTAGTCTAGATGCTAGCGCCTTTTGGCACCATAGAAAAAGCGCTAACAAGCGGTTGGAAAGCGGATAGAACGACCTCGCTAGTGTGGCGGTTCCTCGCGGTTGTTGGGCTGGTGTAGCTTGGTCAACCAGTCTCGCACGCTGGCCTCAGCCCCTTGCTCAGTCGGTTCATACCAGCGCTTATCGGTAAGTCCATTGGGCAAGTACTGTTGCTTCACAAAATGGGCGGGGAAGTCATGGGGATATTTGTAGGCATGATGATCAGCATCCCGTTGACGCGGACTGTTACGTAGGTGCGCTGGCACCTCTGTATTGACACCTTTCTCAATATCCCGAATCGCGCTGAAGATCGCGCCTACCGAATTGCTCTTGGGAGAGGCCGCTAGGTAAATGGTGGCGTGGGCTAAGAAGTACAGGCCCTCTGGCATACCAACATACTCCAGCGCTTGGGCCAACCCACTGGCGACCATGATGCCGCGCGGATTGGCCATGCCGACATCCTCGGAGGCCAGGATCAACAGCCGCCGCATGATGAAGCGGTGATCCTCTCCAGCCTGGACCATTTTTGCCAGCCAGAACAAGGCCGCGTCCGGGTCGGAACCGCGCACCGATTTGATAAACGCTGAGATTGTATCGTGATGTTCGTCGCCGTCTTTATCGTAGCGAACAGCGCGCCGCTGAATGCTCTCTTGTGCCACTTCTAAGTCAATGACGATCTTGCCGTCAGCGGTAGCTGCCGTCGACAGTACAGCTAGCTCTAAGGCGTTCAAGGCATCGCGCGCGTCACCATCGGCGATGCGCGCCAAGTGCGTCAGGGCATCTTCCTGCAAATGGACCTGCTGATCACCCAGGCCCCTTTCGCTATCCTTGAGCGCCCGCTTCAACACTTGCTTCACGTCATCAGCAGCCAGGGGCTGCAACTCGAACACGCGTGAGCGGCTCAGCAGTGGGCTGATGATCTCAAAATAGGGATTCTCGGTGGTCGCGCCAATCAAGGTGATCTCACCTGCCTCCACTCGTGGTAGCAGAGCATCTTGCTGGCTCTTATTCCAGCGGTGAATCTCATCGATAAACAGGATGGTCTGCTTGCTGTACAAACGCCGCCGCTCGTTGGCGTCGTTGATCACTTCGCGCAGACGTGCTACACCATCCAATACTGCGTTGATGGTCTCAAAATGGCTGGCGGTTTTTTCGGCGATGATGTTGGCCAGGGTGGTCTTGCCGCTGCCGGGAGGCCCCCATAGGATGATCGATGTCAAGCGGTCCGCTTCGATCATGCGGCGCAGAAGCTTCTTCTCGCCCACAATATGCTCTTGCCCGATGAACTCGTCGAAAGTCCGAGGGCGCATCCGGTAAGCCAGGGGCGCATCTTTTTGTAGCTGCTGTTGTCGGCTGTATTCAAACAAGTCCATAATGGAGACCTTGCTGCGCTTTTGGGCATTATAGCATAGCCTGTCCAACGCTGAAATCGAATTGTATTGGTTCAGCCCTCGGCATTGAAGGGGGCCATGCTATACTTGTGGGAACAGTCGCACACTCAGGGGGATGCCAGCTCATGCCGTATCGTCAGTCGCGCCGAACCGCCATTATTGACCTCGGTAGCAATACCACCCGCCTCATCGTGATGAAGGGGATCGGAGGCTACATTTATCAGCTTTCTGATGAGGTGCGCGAGGTCGTCCGGCTGCGCAAAGGCATGACCTCTGAAGGGCTCAGCCCTGAGGCCATTGAGCGCGCCTTGCTCACCCTGCGCTTGTTCAAGCGATTCTGCGAAGCCACCCGCGTCGATACTGTTATCGCGACGGCCACCAGCGCCGTGCGTGATGCCCCGAACGGCCCGGCCTTCATCGATCAGGTTTATCAGGAAATTGGGCTTGGGTTGCGCATCCTGGACGGTGAACAAGAAGCCTACTACGAGATGATCGGAGCCCTGAACGAAGTGCCACTACAAGACGGCTACATCATGGGGATTGGCGGCGGCAGCATGCAGATCAGCCAAGTGCAAAGTCGTCGGATGAAGGCCTGTACATCGCTTCCCATCGGCACTATCGCCTTAACAGAACGCTTCGTGCAGGGTGACCCGATCAAAAAGAGAGAGCTGCGTGATCTACAAAACGGGATCGACCAGCAGCTTGATCAGATCAGTTGGCTCAAGCCCAATGGGCCGGGCGTCCTCGTTGGCACAGGTGGGACCATCCGCAACCTCGCCAAGATCGCCATCGCCCAGCTCGACTATCCACTGAACACCTTGCATGGCTACGATCTTTCACGGGCCTCGATTGCCCACAGCATTGAGTTATTCAAGTCGCTGCCGCTTGAGAAACGCAAAGCGATTCGAGGCCTCAACCGTGACCGCGCAGACATCATCCTGCCAGGCGCGATGGTGGTCCACAGCGTCATGGAACGCCTCGACATGTCCGCCATCCGCATATCGGTCAATGGGCTGCGCGAAGGCTTGTTCTTCGAGCAGTTCTGGCGCGACCTGCCTAGCCCGGTGATCGACGATGTACGCGGCTTCGGCGTGCTCAACATGGCCCGCACCTATCACTATGAGAAAGCCCACGCCGATCATGTGCGCTATTTGTCGAGCCGCATGTTCGATGATTTGCAGGCTCTACATGGCTATGGCCCCGATGAACGCGAACTTCTCGAAGCAGCAGCCATCCTGCACGACGTTGGCGTATTGGTCAATTTCAGCGACCATCACAAGCACTCTGAAAGCCTGATTATCAACAGCGGCATTCCCGGCTTCTCAGCTCGTGAAACAGCCATTGTTGCCTTGCTCACACGCTATCATCGCAAAGGCACTCCCGACACCTCAAGCTATCATGCCGTTTTACGCCCTGAAGATGATCGCTTGGTGTGGCAGCTCGCTGCGCTGCTGCGTCTAGCTGAGAAACTTGAGCGTGGTCGCAGCCAGGCTGTCCGGGGCGTCGAGATGCGCTACGATGATGACAGTCTTGAGATCGTGGTCGATGCAGACGAGTATCCAGGCGTCGAGATCTGGGAGGCCGAACGCAGTGCTGCCGAACTGGTTGAAGCTGCCTTTGGCCGCCGCGTGACCCTCAAAGCAACCCTTGCTCCACCGTACCGAATTGCTCTAAGCTAGCTTTTGCTATTTGCATCGTCTAGCGGCTTGTTCAGCCGCTGATACATCGGATGGTAGCCAAGTGAAGCGTAGAACTGTTTCGCTGCCTCGTTGAAGTCCCACACCATCAACTGGACATCGCGCGCGCCGCTGCGCCGGGCCCAGCTTTCGAGTTCCTCCATCAGCAGTCGCCCAATACCCTGGCGCTGATGCGCGGCGCTCACCACCAGGGTATCGACCATCACCAGCGCACGCTGATGGTACATTGGTGAACTGGGCACCCGATGAAAGTGTCCCTCAACCATGCCGACAATTGTCCCCGTCTGTTCAGCAACCAACATGAGATAGTTGGGGTGCTCCAAATTCACGCGCAGCCAGGACGCTGAGCGGGTCGAGCCATTCGTCTCTCGGAAGATATGCGGCATTTCACGCGTGTGCAGTTGATCAATATCATCGTACAGGCGCATGATAGATGTGGCGTCATCCTCAATGGCTGGACGCACCTGGATTTCTTCAGAAGCGGCCATGTTGAACACCTGTGGGAGAGAAGGTGGAAGCACCCATGCAGTCAGGCTTTGGCGGTATCATCAAGACTGAGTGTAGCACATGCATGGGCTTGCCCGCGCGGATTATCGCGTGTTGGCTTTTTTGGCGGCGTGTTACAATGCAGCCAACTTGAGTTGTGCCGTGAGATGGTGGATGCAGATTGATGATGGAAGACGAACCAACCCGCGAGAATCCCCCTGTAGAAGATGACCAGCTCGACGATGTACCGCCGACGGTCGCACGCATTCCACAAACGCCCACCGTTGAACGCGGCAGCGAAGTAGAAACCACCTACAATGCCGCTTCCAGGCCGACTGATGCGCTGCCTCACGAGGGCTGGGGCCCACAAGCCGAGCCTCCTCTGCCGACGCAAAATACCAACTATCCGCCGCCTGCTTATCCGCAGCCGCCCCCATACTATTCACCAGCGGATTACCCAGCCAATGAAGACCTGACCGGATGGCAACGCTTTGGCCGGAGCGTCCGTCGTGCTACGATTGGCTGCTGGCGTACCGTCCGCACTGTCTCTGTGATGGGCTTGATGGGCTTTGTGGTCGTTTTCGGGACGGCCTTTATTGTCCTACTGGTGATCTACAACTCGCTGCGGGAAGAACTGCGCGAGGACCTACTGGCCCTGCAAGCACTGGAAGGTGTGCAAGACTTCGAGACGACCCGCATCTATGATCGACATGGCACCTTGCTCTTCGAGGTGATCAACGAAGGGCGCCGAACCGAGGTGCCCATCAGCCAGATTCCAGACCCAGTGATCGAAGCGACGGTTGCAACTGAGGACGACAGCTTCTACACCAACATCGGCTTTGACCCGCGCTCGATTGCCCGCGCCGCCTGGGAATGGTACCAGGCCGGTGAGATTGTCTCTGGTGGCAGCACAATTACCCAGCAGTTGGTCCGTCACATCGCCTTCGATTTTGAAGAGCGCAGCGAGCAGACTCTCCGCCGTAAGCTCAAAGAGGCCGCTCTGGCCTATGTGATGACCCAGCAGTACAGCAAAGATGAAATCCTTGAGCTGTATCTGAACCAGATCAATTATGGCAACCTGGCTTATGGCATCGAAGCGGCGGCCAATGTCTATTTCGATAAGCCTGCCAGCGAGTTAACCCTTGCCGAAGCCAGTTTCATTGTTGGGATGCCGCAATGCCCAGCGTGCTTCGATCCCTACTCCGACTTCGCATCGGCCAAAGCACGCCAGCGGCAGGTGCTCGATCTCATGGTCTTTCACGGCTACCTGCGTCCAGAAGAAGCGGCGACGGCTTTTGCCGCCTCTCCCCAATCCTTGGACGACTTAGCGAGCCCAGAGGTGCCTCTGCTGGCTCCACACTTCACCGTCGAAGTGCGCAATCAGTTGGCCTCCATCCCTGGCCTGGACCCTGTGCTGTTGCAGCGCGGCGGGCTGGAAGTCTACACAACCCTCGATCTGAGCATGCAAGATCAAGTTGAAGCCATCGCACGGGCACAGGTCAACGAGGTCAGCGCAGAATTCGACCTGAATAACGCCAGCGTGGTCGTGCTCAATCCGAACACGGGCGAGGTGCTTGCGATGGTCGGCAGCATCGACTACAACGACGACAGTATCGACGGCAACGTCAACGTTGCATTGTCGCCTCAGCAGCCGGGCAGCACCATGAAGCCCTTGACCTACGCCGCTGCAATGGAGCGTGGCTGGACCGCCGCCGACATCCTGTGGGATGTGCCGATGGCTTATGATACGGGCATTGGAGCCGGGTTTGACTATGAACCCGTTAACTATGATGAACGCTTTCATGGCCCGGTGCGGCTGCGCGATGCACTGGCCAATTCCTACAACATTCCCGCCGTCACACTGGCCCGCGAGGTGACCGTCCCCGGCATGCTGGAGATCAGTCGGCGTTTGGGCATTGAGAGCCTGGGCGACGACGCAGCGTTCTATGGCCTCTCACTTACTTTGGGCGGTGGCGAAGTCACCCCCGTCGAGATGACGGCAGCATATGGGGCCTTCGCCAACGGCGGCCGGGTGATCGAACCCTACTGGATTGCCGAAATCACCGACCTGGAGGGAAGCGTTCTCTATCAGGCCGAAACGGACGAGCAGGTCGGCGTCGGCGAGCAGGTCCTTGATGAGCGCATCGCCTTTTTGATCAACAGCATCCTATCGGACAACATTGCCCGTTCGCCTGCGATGGGCGTTGAGTCGGAGCTGTTGGTTGACTTCCCAGCGGCAGCTAAGACCGGTACCACGAACGACTTCCGAGACAACTGGACGATTGGCTACACACCACACATCGTTGTCGGCGTATGGGCGGGCAACACGGATAATTCACCAATGGCGGATGGCGTCTCCGGCTTAACGGGTGCCGCACCCATCTGGAACGAAGTGATCAGCACTTTGTATACCGATCCTGATTTATCGGCCACCTTTGCAGACAGCATTCCACTGCCCCTACAGGCCGAGTTCGAGACCCCAGAGAATGTGGAGGTCCGCCAGGTTTGCATCCTCTCCAGCCTGCGCGATCCACAGCCCGCCGAGGGGGGCTGTCCCCGCTCACGCCCGGAATTCTTCTTGATCAATGAGTCAGTCCTGGGCGTTGATGCTACAGAGGTACCACCAACCGAGACACCGCAGCCAACCCGCACGCCAATTCCCACGCCGACACCCCTACCGCCCGATTTCGAAGGTGAGCTGCCTGCTACGCCACTGCCTCCCTTGCCAGAGGTGCGGGTTGAGCTTGAGCCAGGTATTGTCGCACTGGCGGTCTTGCGCGTTCCGGCTGAGCAGCAGCCCGCTTTCTCCGACGTTCTAACCGTTATCACCGATACCCTGCCAGACGGCGCGCCGCGCCCCAACAGCCCCCTTTACTGTGAACTTGGCGCGGAGCAAGAGTCAGTCGACCGGGAGGCGCTAAGCGTGCAACTATTCATTGAAGCGCCCAGCAATCCGGTTGATGCAGTGCGAGCGCGCAACTGGGCGCAGGGAGCTGGCGTGCCCATCGAACCAGGCATTCGCTGTGTGGAAGAACTCATCGAGAGTGTTGAAGCAACCCCTGAAATCCCACAGGGTACCGTGATCGACAACATCGAAGGCACCTTTTACGAGATCACCTCACCAGAAGCGGGCCAGGATGTTTGGGGAATCTGGCCCATTGTGGGATCAGCACTGTTTAAGCAAGAGACTGTTCAGTTCTACAAGATCGAAATCAGTGGTGGAGAGCTGCCTGGCTGGGTGACACTGGGTGAGCAGCGCAGCCAAACCGTCGAAAATGGCGTTTTGGAAGAGCTACATGCGCAAGCCCTGCCACCTGGCGACTACGTAATCCGCCTGGTCTTGGTGCAGACTGACGGCAACTTCGTCCAGCCGACCTATGATGTCCCCATTCGCATCGTTGCTGAACAGCCACCACCCACCCCTGAAAGCCCATAGATCAGCTGATACACAACCCTTTGTTATCAGTCGGGGCGGGTCAGTGACTTGCCCTGCTGCTTTTACCCTACATCCAAAGACATACAGAATATCTGTTCTAGGTTGACGCTAGCTGTCACAGCCTGCTGCTATGCTTGATCTGTGGATAAATGAATGGTGAAGAATGAGGTGCATTGTGGATCAAGAGCGGCAGGTTGTACAGGATGGATTGGATGTCAGTTATCGCGCTCTGTGTTTGGGTGGGCTGATGGCGCGCAGCCTGATGGAACTATCAGTGCGCACCATCAGCGACCCCAACATGCGTGCCTTCAACACAGACAAGAACGCACGCTTGCAGCAGTGGCTCGAATATGAAGGCGTGATGCCTTACTTCTCGCACAAGGAAGCGGAACTCCTCAGTCGTCCGGTTGGATCATGGGCGCAGCAAGAACTGATCGACGCGAGTTGGCGAACCGAAGGCTTGGGAATGCTGCTGTGGGCCTTGAGGATCTATAGTGACGTCCCGGCCTATGACACGGCCTTCTCGTCAGAACAGGCCCTCAACCAGATCAAGCTGGGCCTACCGATAGAGGAATTCTTGCGACACTGCCACTTACGCTCCGAGCACGACATCTACCGCGAACGGGCTTTGGCTCAGTTGTGGCATTGGCGCGCACGTACCCGTCGGGTGGAAAGAGCGGGTATCACCCCACCAGACGGCTGGACCTATGAGTCGATGGTGGCGCAAACTGCCCATCAAGCCTTTTTGAAGGGCGATATTCCCTCACCGATCGATGGGGACTTTCCAGCTTTGGGGCGCGCCTATACGGACCTCTCCGAAGCCGAGTATTCGCGGGTCAACTCGATTGCGGTCGAACGCCACTATGCGATGAATTGGCTGTGCTGGTACACGGAAGACTGGGACGATGTCCCGCTTGATACCTAGACTCCAAACACCCCACCCCAGCGTTTAGGGGTGGGGTACCGTAATTCAGAAGGTCAAATCAGCGGACGGGATTACAGAAGCAAAGCCTTCTAACACAGCGGAGTGGTGAGCAATGATGGTTGCGGCATCAATCACTGGGCCGCCGAAGGTACTGTGGACGTCTTCCAGTAGGGTCACCTCATAACCCATACTAAACGCGCGACGTGTTGTGGTGTCGATACAGAATTCCGTCTGAAATCCACAGATTACCAACGCCTTGGCTTCAAGATTCGCTAACTGCTCTTGCAGGTCCGTCTCATAGAAAGAGTCAGGGGTCATCTTGTTCACCACAAAATCCCCTTCTTGACGCGCCAACTGTGGGTGGAGGGGCCACTCACTTTCAGGGCCTTCATCATGGCGCACAAAAATAACCGGAACCTCCACTGCGCGTGCCTGCTTGATCACATTGTTGATCCGCTCTAACATCTCATCTGCTTGATGCACAGGTGGATCAGACTCGAAGAAGCCTGTTTGGGCGTCGATCACCAATAACACCGTCTCAGCTTGTAATTCTCCCATCAGCACTGTCTCCTAGATCGTATGTTCGGATAACCGATCTGATTATACTCAATTGGTCGGTGACAAGCTGCTTTGCAAAGAGGCACGGATGGCAGCAGCCAACTCCCCACCGCGTGCTGAATAGGCACTGTCGAGGCTGCGTGGGCGCGGCAAATCCACGTCAAACTGTGCCACGATGCGGCCCGGTCGCTGGCTCAACACTAATACGCGATCAGCCAGCAGCACCGCCTCGCTGATGCTGTGAGTGACCATCAGAATGGCACTCTGCTGCGTCTGCCAGATACGCAGCAGCTCCTCGCCAAGCTGTTCACGGGTCAAGGCATCGAGCGGGCCAAAGGGTTCGTCCATCAGCAGCAGCGAGGGCTCCATGATCAGAGAGCGGGCAATTGCCACCCGCTGCGCCATCCCGCCGCTCAACTCCGCTGGCCGCGACGCCTCAAAACCAGCGAGCCCAACCAGTTCGATCAATGCTTGCGCTCGCTGATCACGCTCTCCGCCGGGTACCCTTTGGACTTCCAAGGGTAGGGCGACGTTCGCCAGCACCGTCCGCCAGGGCATCAGATTCGACTGTTGCGGAATCACGCTAATGCGGGAGTCGGGTGCGCTGATCGGATCACCATCCAACCACACATAACCCTGAGTCGGCTTCAGCAGACCCGCCAGGATGCGCAGCAGGGTGCTCTTCCCGCTGCCCGATGGCCCCACGAGACACACGAATTGGCCCTGCTCGATAGTCAAGCTGATCTGGTCAAGAGCAGCCAACGGCCCCTGTGCTGTCTGATAGCGATGACTGATCTGCTGTGCCGCTAACATCAGGCTCTCTATTCCGGCAAGAAGTCGGTCGTATAGGCCGCTTCCAGCTCAATAGGCTGATCAAGCAGGCCCATACTCAGCAACACATCCTGCGTTTCAATCCATGAGGCAGGGGAAGTCTCACCCAGGCGTGGCGCTGACCACAAGGGCAGCGAACGCTCCAGTACCTCGCGCTGCACCTCGGCAATCGCTGGGTCACTCATGCCTTCCACGTAGCTCCGGCTGACCTCAAAGGCGCGATCGGGATTCTCCAGCGTAAAGGCCAGCGCCGCATCAAAAGCGTTGACAAAAGCCTGGACCAGTTCAGAATTCTCCTGGATCGTTCGTTCGCTGGTAATGACTCCATTCGCGACCAGATCAGCATAGTCCGTCACCGGGATCACCGTCGTGGTCACGCCTGCCCGATCCAGTTGAATCGGTTCGTTGCTGAGATACACCACGACCGCATCAACTTGATCGGTCACCAGCGTTTCAACCTGAGCAAATCCGGTCACCCGGAGATCAATGTCGCTCTCGCTCAGGCCGCCACCTGCCAGCAGCGCTCTCAAGCCTATGTAGCTGGCCCCCTCGGCCATTGGCACGCCCACTGAACGCCCGGCCAGGTCATTTACCGTCACGATGCCACTGCCCTCTTTAGTGGCCACCGCAACAGCGAACTGCTGATACCACTCATACACATAGACCAAGGGGGCACCTTGCGCACGCGCAAGCAGCA
This sequence comes from Chloroflexota bacterium, assembly GCA_010092775.1. GTDB lineage: Bacteria > Chloroflexota > Anaerolineae > Aggregatilineales > UBA3940 > TC-71. The sequence goes on along the minus strand of JAADYZ010000115.1, from coordinate 3,018 downwards.
CTTGCTCCCCGCTTACGATGCCAAAGGGAATCTCATCGGTCGCGACTAAGCGCGTGATGGTGCTCTCGGCATCGTGGCGAAAGCTGACGGTCAAGCCCTGCTCAGCGAAGAAGCCTTCCTCCACCCCGACATAGAAGGGGGCAAACTGCACATCCGGCTGAAAGCCCATATAGAGGGTGATGTTGACGGGCTGTTCAGCTTGCGGACCATTTTCGACTTGCCCTCCGCAGGCCGCCAAACCTAGAGCTACGATGATTGAAAGTGTCAAAGAGACGATACGCTTCGGCATTTCACACTCACCTGTTGATTATTCACTATTCCTTAGGCCCGCCTGCCGCCAGGCTAGCAGGCGTTTCTCGATCAAATCGACCAGACCATAGAGCGTCAGGGCCAGGGCGGCTAAAGTAAACACCCCGACAAACATCCGAGCGACGTCGTACTGACCATCAGCTACGCTAATCATATATCCTAGCCCCGCGTTAGCACCGGCAAACTCCCCGACTACTGCACCAATCACAGAAAGCGTGGCTCCCACTTTCAACCCCGCCGTCAGCACAGGCAGTGCCGCAGGGACTTCCAGTTTGGTGAAAATCTGCCATCGGCTGGCGCGCAGCATCCGCATCAATTCGTGCAGCTCCCGTGGGACGCCCCGCAGACCGGCAATGGTGTTGATCAGAATCGGGAAGAAGACGATCAGCGCACAAATCAAGACCTTGCTAAACAGGCCCGGTCCAAACCAGATGACCAGCAGGGGCGCAATGGCCACGATCGGGATAGCCTGAGAGGCCACTAGATAGGGCGACAAGGCCCGCTCAACAGTGACCGATTTCGCTAGAGCATAGCCTAGTGCCGTCGCTACTACGAAACCCACACTCAGGCCCCCTAACACCGCCAACAGGGTCGCCTGGGTATGCAAGAGCAAACTGCCATCTGCCAGCACCAGCCCGAGTTTTCGTAGGACCTGCCCAGGCCCCGGCAAAATAAAGGCTGGGTAGTTACCGACGCGTACAATCGCTTCCCAAAGCAGCAAGAATCCTGCAAAGGTCAGCAGCGGGAGGCCGAGGCGATTCCACAAGCTAGGTGGCATCCTTAGTGCATTAAGCTTGGCAGTCTGGCGTTCGCTGGAGGTCATTTGCATCACGCAAGCCCTTATGGGTTTGTATCGGGGCGCAGATGCATCGCAGAGAGAATTGGCTATCAATAAACCCCGCCCTCAAAAGATTGAGGGCGGGGCAGGGATAGCAAGTCAGGCGACGCTGCATCACAAGGATCGGCGTCACATGGTCACCTTCTCTCATCCGGACTGTACCGTCGGCTCCGGGATGTCACCGGAATCCACCGCAAGGATGCGGGTCACGGGCTACGAGCTTGGCTCGATCACCGTCGGTCGGGAATTTCACCCTGCCCCGAAGGTCCATTCGATTTGTGCAGAGTATAACAAGCGGCCAACGCGCCTGCCATCAACATAGCTTATCGACCAGGCGCATAGCTCACGCTGGCCTCGCGGCGCAAGCTCGCCCGGTCTGCTTTGATCTGCTCGCGGAAGAAGATCGACTGCATGATGATCGAGGTGCCATAAAGCAGCACGACGGTCAAGAACACCGGAACAAAGCCAAACGGCGCAAAGGTGACCTGGAACCACCCACTGATCGACGGCATGGCCGCCCATCCAAACTGAAAGCTAATCATGTTAAGGCTGGTCGCGATGGCCTGTAGCTCTGGCGGAACCTGTTCCAAGATGAAGGTCTGATAGACGGGACCACCCAGGTTCATCAATGAAAGACGAATGAAGAAGGCCAAAGCGGCCACCCAAAAGTAAACCTCTGGACGTATGATGCCGGCTGGGACGAGGTAAGCCCCTAGAGCCAACAACATCAAGAAGGGAATGGACATCATCTGGGAGAAGATCACGGTGCGCACTTTGCCCCAGCGATCCGCCATTGGCGGCGCGACAAACTGGGCAATGGTTAATCCGAGCGCGCCCATCGCAAACAAGATACCCACTACCGAGTCGGCTTTGTCATATACGATCCGGAAGTGGATATTCATGAACGGCTGCATTGTCCCAGCGCCAAGACCAATCACAAATTGGGGCAGAAGTAGTGTAGTGAGCAGTAGCCCATGTTTTTTCAGTTGCTGCCAGGGGAGGGTGGCGCGCGCATCACCGGCTTGACTGCGCTGTTCCTGCACCCAAATCAATGGGCTAATAGCGAGGAGTGACACGAAGGTCATGGCGCCCAGCGCCAACTGGTAGGAAATCGTGTCCTCTGGACCTGCGCCGACGAAATTCCCCAGGATCAATGGCAGGCTGCCACCCGCAATCTGGCCAACAAACTGCGCCGCATGCATCATGCCGAAGTTGAAGCTGAAGACATACTGTCGTTCTTCGTCGTGCGTGTTGTTCATCAGGAAGGGGGCTACGGCGATCTGTCGGGTGCTCATTGCCAAGCCCGCCAACATACGGAACGCGATCAACGATGCCGCACTCTGGAACATCACGATTCCCAGGAAGGCGATCGCGCTGAGCACACCAGTCGCGACCATCACCCCTTTTTGTGAAAAGCGATCAACCACATAGGCAGCGGGCAGGGCAGTCACCAGCATCGCGATTGAGGCGGCAGTCTGCAAGTTGCCGATGAACAGCTCGTCGTAACTTCCCAGGCTTAGAATATAGAAATTGAACAGTAGTTGGAAGACGCCAAAGGCTAAGCCGGTAAAAGCTGTGTAGACCAATACAAGTTTGGCGTTGGTACTGAAGAGTCCAATTTTGGCGAGGTAAGCGGCTACACCGCTGCGCGTTGCCTGCCAGAAGCCATCAGGCTTTGATGGCAACGGCTCTGAATCCTCAGGCATAAGCGTCCTTTCTTTGCGCGCCTTCCGGCCATCTTGCTATAAAAACACTTAACCGGGTAGTCCCATTGTACCGCAATTCATGTCTGACGCACGCGACAAACAACTCCCAGGCCACTGTTGATTGTAACGAAAGCACGCGAACCTGTCTGTCACAGATTTGTCATT
>JAADYZ010000576.1 GCA_010092775.1 Chloroflexota bacterium | reverse complement strand
GGTTCAAGTTGGTGCGCCGTTGTTGGGGGTTGACGAGAACTGGCAAATCGTCGTCTGCAACCAACCCGCGATGGCCCTCCTCGGGCTGGAGGGCAGCGCGCCACCCATTGGCAAGCCGCTTGCCCAATTGACCAACCATCCCATTCTGCACCTGTTGATGAAAGCAGACAACCCTGAGCAAGCCTCACGGGGCCAGCTTACCCTGCCCAATGGGTCCAGTTACAGCATTCATAGCACGCTGGTGCACGGCCTCGGTCGGGTCGCATTGATGCAAAACATCAGCGAGATGAAGGAACTGGACCGCATCAAGAGCGAGTTTGTGGCGGGCATCTCACACGATATTCGCGCCCCTCTGACGGCCATCCTCAGTTACACTGAGTTGTTGGAGCGTTTCGGCGAACTCAATGCTCGTCAAAAGTCCTTTCTAGACAATGTGCGCAAGAGCGTTAGCGTCATTACTGGCCTGCTGAGCGATCTGTTAGCCATCGGGAGGATTGAGGCCGAGTTGGCTCGGCAGCATTCCCTGATCGATGTCGAAGAGATCGCCTATAGTGTTGTGGATATGTTGGGTAACCCTGCTGAACTGCGCGAGCAAAAGCTGTCGCTTGAAGTGCAAGAGAACCTCCCAGAGATCATGGGCAACCCCTATCGCTTGCGGCAGGCCTTCACCAACCTGGTCGAGAATGCCCTGAAGTACACACCTGAGGGTGGCGACATCAAGGTTGAGCTCCTAAGCAAAGACGATCAAGTCGTGGTCTGTGTCTCCGACAACGGCATCGGCATTTCCAAAGAAGATCAAGACCACATCTTTGAGCGCAACTACCGCGCCGACAACGTGCTCAACAGCTACGACGGCCTGGGGATGGGCCTGAGCCTGGTGAAGAGCATCGTTGAGGATCACAACGGCCGGATCTGGGTCGAAAGTACTCCCGGTGAAGGCACCCGCTTCACCATCGTCCTCCCCACTTATCGCGATATGCTTTAACCCAGATAACGTCGCTAAAATACCGGACGATCTACCCGATTATGCGCCTGCTGCGCAGACGTTCATGGCTGCCCAGTAGAACTCCGACCGCGTTCCCGCAACAGCCGAGCGGATTGCTGAAGGAATCTATCAGGCTGCAACGGATGGAAAAGACCAGTTCCGTTACCCACTCGACGATGCAGCACCAACAGTCCACGTGCGTGCGCACTTCATAGCCAACATCCATCAGCGAATCGTCGGTTAGAGTCCAGCGCGCAAAAAGGAGCCATCCTGGAAAACAAGATGACTCCTTGCATGACCTACTTGGCAAGCGTCGGCCTGCTTATTTCTCGCGTTCGCCGTCAATCAGGCGCTCTAAGGTGCGCAGAGCCGCGATACTGGTGGCCAACTGTGTGGCACGCTCCTGGCGGCGCTCCTGAGGGGTCCTGGTCACAGGTACCGGCACCTTCTTTTCGATTACCTTGACTTGCCGCCGCTTAGTGATCCGCCCAAACCAGAAGGCCGCTGCCGCCACCAAGAGCGCAATCGCCAGGAAGCGCCGCGCCATCGGCGAGACGGGCGCCATTTGTGGCCCGTACAGCGCACGCACCGAGCGGCGATAAAGCCCGGTCATGGCGCTGTTAAACAAGTTGTCGAGCCAGGGTGTAAAGGGCGGCAGATGATTGCCTGGCTGGCGTCCTTCAGGCTGTGGCAGGCTGTCGGGGAGCGTAATGTCACTCAATACCACTCCTTCAGCACCGGGGTCAACCCGGCCCAGCACCTTCCCTTGCGCATCTGCAATGTAGCTCTCATTGAAGTACCCGGAGCGGATGCGCGCCTCATCGGCGCTGCGGATGTAGCGCCACAATTCGGGCCGGAGCGCTGTGAACGCCGTCATCGAAAAGGTGGGCAGCGGCACGCGGCTGTCAAAGGTCCCGGTCGCATTTGATAGCACCACAGGCACCTGCAAATAGGCACTCTGGGCCCGCAGGTCTTCGCCGAATATCTCATCGGCGCCGCGATTGATCATCGCAAATTGGGGACCTCCCTCAGCCAATCGGACACGCATACCGTCGGGCATCAGGATCGTGGCATCATGCATACGTGGCGAACTGGCGCATACGATCATCATATCGACCTTGCCAGCATAACGTGCCCACAAGCTGGGATGACCGACATCCCAACAGATCAACAAGCCAATTCTGCCGTAGACGGTGTCCGCAATCGTGATGCGCTCACCCGGATGGAAGAACGCACGCTCAAAAAACCAGGGATACACTTTATCGTAGCGCCACAATTCGCCGTCCGGCGCCACCAAGAGCAAGGTGTTATAGATTTCCTCTTCGTCCAGCAGCAGCAGCGTCCCAGCCAAATGGACCCGAAAGCGCTTGGCGGTGTTTTTCATCCAGGTGACGGTGGGTCCGTCCATCGTTTCGACGCGATCGTACAGCGCGTCATCATAGCTGTAGCCCGAATTGAATAACTCCGGCAGCACCACGATTTGGGCACCAGCCTGTTGGGCTTCTTCGACCAGTTCCTCAGCCCGGGCCAGCCGTACGCTGGTCGGGGCAGGTCCAGCATTCATCTGAGTGGCAGCAACTGAAATGGTGCGGGGCATTGATGCACTCCTTATGTGTGTGTTGATGCATTTCTATTGTACCCTGCTCTGATGCCCCCTGTCAGGCAATCCTGTGCCAGGCGAGAAGAATCGCCTCATGTCATAGCTAGATGGCCCACCCTTGTGCAAGAGACCCACATCCATGACATATTGCACCCTCAATCGCTGACAGCCCCCACTATTACCATCAACATACATCAGCTACACTGATCCTAACCTACCCCTATAAGGAGGAAAGCCCCCATGGAATACTCGATCAGTCTCGCCCTGTATGATTTCCTACCTGGCTTATTCACCGGCATTGCGCTGTTCTTCATCGCGCAAATGGTGCGCCGTGCAGACACACGCTTCACTACACTAGCCTTTGCCGGCGGCGGTCTCGTCTTGTTGGCTGGCTTACTCAAAGCCACCTGGAAACTCATTATCGCCGTAGGTGGACCGGAAATCCTGCTGCTGAGCGAATTGATGTTCCCCCTGATGGCCCCTGGCTTCACCTTAGTTGCGTTTGCCGTGTGGGGTGCCATCCGCACGCTGAACAACAAAGCGGCACCAAACAACTTGTGGCTTATCGCCAGCGTGTTGATTGTCGTGGCAGCCCTTGCCGCCTTCGCCAACACGGTCGTGTTGGGCACAGTGCGTGGCTACTTCCCGATCTTCCTCGGTCTGGCGAGCATCAGCAACGTCAGTCTATCCGTCATGCTAATCGCCGAGTCCATCCGCCGCAAGCGTTTTGATCTGGCCGGGCTGTTCTTCGTCAACATCGCGATGGTCTTCGCCCTACAGCCACTCGCCGCCATGCCAGAGATGTCGATCGCTATGCACTGGTTCGAGCAAACCCTGACCAGCGCGGGGGCCGCTACCTTCGCGGTCGCAGGCTACCTGATGATGATTGACGTCGGTGTCGACGTGACGATTGATGTGGTTGACCACAGCCGCATGGCCCCAGCTTAGCCAATCGAATGGACATTTTAGAGACACGCGAGCAGTGGCTCGCTGACTTCAAGTCGGGTTGGCTGGCGGCCTATCAGGACAGCGGCCAGCCCGACTGGTCAACTTATCGGCGGCCCACCAACCACCAGGCTCCGCCCGGCCCGGCGGTTGATTTGAGCCAAAGTCGATTGCTCTTTGTTACCTCGTCGGGCGCCTATCTGCGCGATCAGCAGCCTCCCTTTGACGTTGATGACCTGCTCGGTGATTACACGCTGCGCCGCATCCCCAGCGATGTCAGCTTCGACGCTTTAGCGTATGCTCACGACAAGTACGATCATCAATATGTTGAGGCTGATCCGCAAGTCCTGCTGCCCTTTGGTCACCTCCATCAAATGGTCACCGCTGGGACGATTGGGAGCCTAACCAGCCAATTCGTCAGCTTCATGGGCTACCAGCCGGATGTTACTCGGGTCATCGATGACCTCATTCCACAGATCGTTGCGCTGGCCCGTGAGGAAGAGGCTCATGCGCTTCTCCTCGTCCCGGGCTGACCAATCTGCTCTCAGTCCGTCGGACTGATCGCCCGCGCTCTGGAGATCGAGGGCTTTGCCACCACCCTGACCAGTTGGCACGCCGCCAGCGTCATTGCCACCAAACCTCCACGTGCCACCATCTCGAAGCTCAAACGCGGCTCTACCCTGGGTGCGCCCGGCGATGCGGCGCAACAACGGCGCGTCCTCCGTGCGACACTGGATTTGCTAGCCCGCTCTGCCCCAATCGAGCCAGTCAACTTGGACGAGACCGCCTGACTCCACCAGAGGAGAGAGTCAAGAGTAGTGGGCACAAAAAGGGCTTGGAAGGAACGCCGGATCTCCCCATCCCTAAGAAGACAGTTAGAAGCGCAGCCAATGCTTGAATCTCCTACCATCACTTGCTATCTTCCTCACAGAATACTTTGACATCAAACTATTCGATTCGAGATCAAGAGAGGCAAAGTCAGATGAGCTTAGCGCTTAGTGGCATCCACCACGTCACCGCGGTGGGTGGTGATCCGCAGAAGAATGTTGACTTCTACACCCAGGTGTTAGGTCAGCGCCTGGTCAAGAAGACCGTCAATTTCGATGATAATTCCGTCTACCATATGTACTATGGCGACGAAGTCGGCCACCCCGGCACCATTATGACCTTCTTTCCCTTCCCAGACATTCGGCGTGGCCGGATCGGAAATGGGCAGGTGGCGGTGACCAGCTACGCTGTACCGCTCGGCTCGCTGGATTTCTGGCGGGAGCGGCTGTCATCCTATCATTGCACGGTGTTCGAGCCATCCACCCGCTTTGGCGAGGAGGCGCTGGTCTTCACCGATCACGATGGCACCATGCTCGAACTTGTCGCGACGGAAGAAGCTGGCAAAGTCGCTGGCTGGGCAGGTGGCCCGGTCCCTGCTGAACACACTGTGCGCAGCTTCTACGGAGTCACCCTATGGGTGGCCGATGCACCCCGTACTGGGCGCCACCTGACTGAAGTATTGGGTTGGGAGCAGGTCGGCAGCGAGGGCGCACGGACCCGCTACCGCATCGCGGATGGCAACTTCGCCACCGTGGTCGATGTCATCGACCGGCCAGAACAGCCGCGCGGTATGGGCGGGGCGGGCACCATCCATCATGTGGCCTTCCGCACTCCGAGCGAAGACGACCAGGAAGAATGGCAGGTTAAGCTGGCCGAGGCAGGCATGAACGTCACCCCGGTGCGCGATCGTCAGTACTTCAAGTCGATCTATTATCGCGAGCCGGGCGGCGTCCTGTTCGAGATTGCCACTGATCCCCCCGGCTTCACCCTCGATGAGGAGGTCGCCACCTTGGGCACCGACCTCAAGCTGCCACCCTGGCTCGAAGATCAGCGCGAGGCCATCGCGCAGTCGCTGCTGCCGGTTGAAGTGCGCGAGGTTGACTCGGTATGACGACCAAGACCATCAACGGCCCACATCAGGGCCAACCCCTTCTGACAGCCGGCGCTGAGCTGAGCGAGGCCCAGGCCGCCATGATCCTGATTCATGGGCGCGGTGCCAGCGCTCAAAGCATCATGGAGCTGCGCCACGAGTTCAATCAGCCAGGTTTTGCCTATGCGGCCCCGCAGGCGGCCTTCAGCACCTGGTATCCGCAGCGCTTTACCGCACCGATCGAAGCGAACCAACCAGCCCTCGACTCCGCCCTGCAAGCCGTCGCCGATGTGGTGGATAGCCTCACTGAGCAGGGCATCCCGGCAGACCGTATCATGATCCTGGGGTTCTCGCAGGGGGCCTGCCTTGCCGTAGAATATGCTGCCCGCAACGCTCAGCGCTTCGGGGGCATTGCCTGCCTGAGCGGCGGCTTAATCGGGCCGGATGGCACAGCCCGTGACTACCCTGGATCGCTGGCGGGAACGCCTGTATTCGTGGGTTGCAGCGATGTCGATATGCACATCCCGCTGGCTCGCGTCGAAGAGACAGCCAACGTGATGGCCAACCTCGGCGCAGAAGTCGACAAGCGCATCTACCCAGGGATGGGGCACACCGTCAACCAGGATGAAATCGAGGCTGTCAAAGCGATGATGTCTGCGCTGATTGAGTAACCCCGATCCGCGCTTCAAGGGGCTAGCCCTCAAGACCGTTTTGAGCTTAGCAAAGCGCGCCCAAAGCCCCTAGATTGATGTATGATGGGGATGTCGGGCGCGTGGTGCGTGTGGCTGGCTTTCGTCTCGGAAGCTGTCGGACAAAATACGCCACGCTACCATGATTGGTGGTAGTGCCTGTCGTACAGAAGCAGAATAGGCTCAGACGACATTTGCAGTACCGGGCAGGACGTAGCGGGTTGCCGCAAGCGTGGCTCAGAAGCCCCCGCCTTTCGGCGTGGGGAGCGTCACAATAGGCTGAGAGCAGGGGTGCTCTTGGTCTCTTTCTTTTCCTCCCGCAAAGGACCCACCCATATGAATAGCAACTCCGATTCCGCTTGGCACCACCTGAATGATAGATCTTAGCCAGCAACTAAGGTATCTCGATTCGTGTTGATGTAGTCGAGTGCCTCATCGAGCGTATCGAACATGAGGAGTGGTTTGTCGCGTGCAGCAAACAGTCGATTGTAGAGCCCTCCCATCGATCGCAGAACTGACGGCAATCCCACTGCTAAAATCGCTCCCGCTTTGGGATGATCTAGTCAGGACGATGCTCAAGCGGTTCCACCTCAGTTGGGATCAAGGTCTAATTGCCAGTGTAGGTCAAAAAGGGTCCCCAAGAAGCTTGCAACACAATAACAATGTCAAGTCAATCCGGTTTGGCGACGCGCCACTTCGATCGCCTGTGCCATCGCTGCCTGTGGGTGCTCTAACACGGGGCCATGCCCTACCGCTAAGCGATCCGGCTTGAGTCTATGCAGCCCTTCCGCAGACTCGATCGACAGCGGGCGGTGCCATGTGCCAAAAGCGGGCAGCGGGAACAGCAGACGTATCGTTCCCGCGACTGCGATTCCGCCCTGCGTTTGGAAAGCATCGCCAGCGATCAGACTGTTGTCGCGGGTATCGAGAAACGCAATATGGCCCGGTGTGTGCCCGGGTGACTTCACGACCCGTAACGAAGCAACTTGATCGCCGTCGGCCAACTCCCGATCGACGTCGCTCTTGATCTGGGTGTATGCGCCGCGCAGCTTGATCTGGGGTTCGTTGGGGTCCACACTTGGATCGTCTCGCAAGAAGCGCGCATCCCGCGCTGAGGCCAGGATGGTCACATCGGGCAAAGCCGCCTTGATCTCATCGACCGCGCCAACGTGATCGACATGGGCATGAGTGAGCGCTATCCGCTTGATCTCCGCGCCCTGCTGTGCGGCGGCTTCAATGATCGCGGCACCGCTGCCCGCAATGATGGCGTCCACCAGTGTGAAGCCGTCGTCCTCTCGCACCAAAAAGGCATTCAAGACGCCAAAGCGCGTCAGCTTGATCAAATAGTCGCCATGCCCTGTGATGTTCATCTTGTCGATTCTCCTTGGTTGGTCTGCCTAAAATCTAGCACGTCCCTAGCCGCAATGGCATAATCTGGCCCATGACTATCCCGGCCCCTGCGTTAATCGGTCTCTATTGGACCCATCTCTTGGCCACCATCGTTTGGATCGGTGGGCTGGCCACCCTGGTGCTAATCGTGTGGCCGGGCCTGCTCCGCCTGGACGAAGGCCCCGTCAGCACGCTACTAGAACGCATTGAGCAGCGCTTCCGCCCATTGGCCAACTTGAGCCTCGCTGTCTTGCTGGTCACGGGTATGCTGCAAATGACCGCCAACGCGAACTATGCAGGCCTCCTGCTGGTCACCAATGATTGGTCTATTGCCATGCTGCTCAAGCACATTGTCTTCGGCGGCATGGTCATCGTCACCCTGGTGATTCAACTGGGCGTGCTGCCCAATCTGGCGCGGGCCCGCCTGCAGATTAAAGCCAATCCAGAAGCCGGTCAGGCTGAAGAGCAACGCCAGCGAAGCCGCCTTCGCCAACTCACCACCTTGAATCTGGCCCTTGGTGTGCTGGTCCTGTTCTTCACCGCCGCTTTGACCGTCTTATGAATCAACCCAAACAGCCGCGGCTGCCCCTCGACAATCACTCCTGGTACACCATGCTGGTGGCCGGGCTGCTGCTGTTGGCCGCCTTTTTTCGACTGTGGGGCCTGTCTAGCATCCCCACCGGTATGCACCCCGATGAACTCATCAATGCCCAACTGGCCGACCTGATCCGCGAGGGACGCGGCCTGGTGATTTTCACCCAGGTTGAACCGGCCCGCGAGGCCCTCTATCATGTCTATCTCGCTGCCACAACCACCGTTACCGGGCGTGGCCTCTTCTTGTGGCGGCTGCCAACCGTGTGGCTCTCACTGCTTACCCTCGCCTTGACCACCCGGCTCCTGCGTCGTATGTTCGGTGTCCGTGTCGCCCTGATGGCGCTCGCTCTCTTGGCCGTCGCTTTCTGGCCGGTCTGGCTGGGGCGGGTCGCCTTACATGTCGTCCTGATGCCCCTCATCGCTGTCGCCGTGATCTACCCCACCTATCGTGCGTTTCAAGCCAAAACGATGGCCGGGCAGGGATTATGGTTTACGCTGGCTGGCTTGGCGCTCGGATTCAGCCAGTACACACACGTCACCTCCTGGACGCTATGGGTGATCTTCCTGCTCTACGTGGGCTATCAAGTGGTGGTCTTCTCCGAAGATGCAGGCGAACAGTGGTTCAACGTCCTCTACACGATTGCGCTGGCAGGGGTGCTGAGTCTGCCGCTGTTCATCTTCTTGATCTTTAATCCAGGTGCGCGCGAGGTTGCTTCACTCGCCGAGCAAACCGGCTTGCTAGCCGAACTCCCCAGCCGCCTCCTTGCGACGGTAGCGGCCTTGCCCCTGCGCGGCGACCTGTACGCGGGGCACAACATTCCGGGACGGCCTGTGCTAGGGCCCTTCCTGGCTGGTCTAATGGCCATCGGGATTGGTGTGTCCTTTGCGCGCTGGCGCGACCCGCCTCATTTTCTGGCGCTGCTGTGGCTCGCTATCGGCTTGATCCCAACGGCCTTTCTGCCTAACCAACCCGATTTCGAGTTCATGGCGGTGGCGCTGCCCGTCGTCTTTATCTTCCCGGCGATTGGCCTGCGGGCCATTTATCAGGTCATCCTGGAG
>JAADYZ010000575.1 GCA_010092775.1 Chloroflexota bacterium | reverse complement strand
GAGGCCAACAGCACGGTATGGTTGGCCATCTTGGCTGAGTAAACCGGATACTGGCTCTGGGCAGGGATGGTCATCATGGCGCGGTATTCTGGCTTACCCGGTTCGGTGATCTCGAATACCCGGATCGATCCGTCATCCACACCAGCGATCAGCATTTTGCCGTCGGGAGAGAAATCGACTGAATAGACCAGTTTCTTACTACGCAGCACTGTCGGATCGTCATTCGCGGCAGAGAAGATCGACTGTGGGCGTGTCCCTGGCATGTTCAGCGAACCGGTCCCACGGATGCCACCGCTGCCCGTTCGAGCGTATTCGGCTGGGGCATCGAGTTGGTAGAGGCCAATCGTGCCTTCTGAAGTACCAGCGGCGAGCAGATTGCCAATCGGAGAGAAGGCTACACTATGGGCATGGCGTGCATCCAACAGCAGCGTTTCAGGGACGCGCCCCGAGGGCATCTGCCAGATGCGGACTGTACCATCGCCACAGGCCGCAGCAATGTGGCTGCCATCTTTGGAAAAGGCCAGTTGGTTGATCGCACCAGCCCGCGCCGCCAGGGTGGCTGATTGTCCACCACGCGGGATGGTCCACAGGGTAATCGTGCCGTCAGCCGTTCCGGAGGCCAACACGTTGCCATCGGGCGAGAAGGCTACCGCCTGCACTCCGGAGGTATGGCTGGTCAAGTTAAGTGCGCTTTGCAGTTGGATCGCCAATGGAACCTTCTCCCAGATGAGGACGGCTGTTCAAGCGGGCCATTTAGCCCAGCCGCCTCTTAGTGTAACGCCAAAGCAGCACCCCGACCACAGATGGTGAGCACTGACAGGGTCAGCGCATCAAAGTGAAACTTCAAGAGTTTGCCGCGGATTTGACGTTGTTTCGCTAGGTATCAGCATATTGCACCCCAAGGTCGTCGGGGACGGATGCCGCGCCAGGGCAGGGGGGTGCCAGACATGAGTCTATCCAGGCTAAAGCGGTTTGAAAAGGTCCAAAGATAAGCTAAAGGCGATTTGATGCGATGCCCCTGGGTATACTGAAGATCAATGCCCCAACTGCTCATGGACTTCGGCAGCGGTCAGCGGTTTGTTCGAGAATTCGCCGAACAACTCAATGCGCTGGCACTGCTGAAAACTACCCACCAGCACAGGCTCGAAGCCGGTATCGTTGATGATGTTCTCAATCGTTGAAATAAGCGGCTGAGAGATGGTGCAGTAGGGCGCGGCCATCCAATCTGGCTCTTGAAAGGCATGCTGTGTCAGCCAGCGGGCCGGTATACTGCTGAAGACCTTAAAGAGGTGCGTTCCGGGCAAGCGCTGATGCAGCAGCATCCCTGCGCTGGTGTCTTCCGGAATCAAGCGGTGCATGCCCTCGCCGGGCACAAAGCGATATGGATTCGTCGCATCGATCACCAGCCGGTCGCCCAGGTCGCCCATGCGGTTCAGTGCATCATCTAGATGATCGTAGGGTACAGCCAGCACTAACAGCTCAGCATGTTCGCAGGCTTCGGGCACCGTCCCGGCGAGCCCATTGCCGCCAGCCTGCCCGACCAAATCCAGCAGGTTTTCCGGATGGCGCGAGCTGAACATCACCTCATGCCCGGCCCGCGCCCAGGACAAACCCAGGGTCCCACCAATCTTCCCTGCCCCAATAATCCCGATTCTCATCGCGTATGCTCACTCATGTGAAAGAAGAAACCAAGAATACAAGCCAGGTGATTCTAGCACTCCCTGAGTCGGAATCAATTGGATGACTGGGGTAAACTGCTTGAGGCGTCCAACACCGCAGTCCACGAGGAGTCTGCCATGCCCCAACATGAGATCATTACGAGCCACCGTAACCGCCGTATCATCGAAGCCCGCAAGCTCGATCAGCGCAAACAGCGCCGTCGACAAGGGCGCTTCTTGGTCGAAGGCTTGCAGGCCTTAGGCATGGCACTCGAAGCGCAGATCGCGCCAGACGAGCTGTTCGTCTGCGAGGAACTGCTCACCGGGCAGACGGGGCCCGCGCTGGTGCTTGGCTTTAGCGACCTGGGTAGGCCGCCCACCTTCGTTTCGGCTGAGGTGCTCGACAGCCTCTCGACCCGCGAACAGGCCCAAGGACTGGTGGCTGTCTTCCCCTCAATCACCCAAGCAATCGAGGCGCTTCCTTTAGATGTACCAGGTCTGACCCTGGTCCTCGACCGCTTGAGCGACCCCGGCAACCTGGGCACCTTGATCCGCACAGCCGACGCCATCGGTGCGACCGGTGTCGTGCTGATCGCCCCCAGCGCTGATCCGACAGACCCCAAGGCGGTGCGCGCCAGCATGGGGTCGATCTTCAATTTGCCGATCACTGAGTCGAATGATCCAGCGGCCTTGTTTGATTTGCTCGATCAGCACACCGTGACCAGCATTGCTGCGGACCCCCAGCAGGGCGTGGATTGGGGCGAAGGTCTGTGGCGCGATCGCTGTGCGCTACTGCTGGGCAGCGAGGGCCCCGGCCTCTCCGATGATCTGCGGGAGCACATCACGGCCTGGGCGCGACTGCCGATGCACGGCAAAGCCGAGTCGCTGAATGTGGCGGTGGCTGGTGGCATATTGATGTATGCGTGGCTGCGGACGCAACGCCCCGATTAGCGCTATATTCCCTTAACTGAGCGGCAACGGCGGCACCGAATACCTCGATCAGACGGTGCAGGTCAGCAGAGCAGCAGGCGACACCGTCACGCTGCGGGTCTTTTTCGGCGGGCGCGATGTCGCTGAAGACGGTTTCATCGGCGCGCGCTTGATCTTGCTGGATGGGGAGGCCGAGGTTTCTTCGGCATCGACTTCGCCAGCTTGACCCAGCAATAACACGATCTAGCAGGCACCAATTAGAACAGGCGAGCTCATGGGGTCGCCTGTTCTATAGCTTAAAAAATGATAAAGGTCTCGTAAAAGGAGTGGGCATCCTTAGCGCACTATCCTACGTTTAGCTATCTTCATGGG
>JAADYZ010000574.1 GCA_010092775.1 Chloroflexota bacterium | reverse complement strand
GATCAATGGCGTGCTTTACGCCTTCATCGGTCTGGAGCGCGTCGGTGGTGTGATGGTTTATGACCTGACCGACCCGACCGCCCCCGAGTATGTCACCTACCTGAGCAGCACCCGGATCAATCTGTCTCCCCGTGCGGCTGGTGACATCAGCCCAGAAGGCTTCGACTTCGTCTCTGCTGAGAACAGCCCGACCGGCAACGCCCTCCTGATCATTGGTCATGAGGTCAGTGGTACCGTTACCGTCTGGGAATTCCAGTAAACAAACCTACAGCGGTCGCCTGATTGCCAAGGCTTGAAGTGGGGGCACCTCAACCGGTGCCCCTATTTGATTCACTCTGCTGATTCTGGTTTGAGGCCTAGCCTTCAGAAGACTTACGCTTGACAGCGTGGCCGCCAAACTGATTGCGCAGTGCGGCCAGCATCTTGTCGACGTAGGCTTCTTCGATCCGTGAGCGGAAGCGCTGCTGCAAAGAGAGGGTGATGATCGGAGCGGGCACGTCCAGATCGATTGACTCGAAGACGGTCCAGCGCCCTTCGCCGGAGTCAGGCACATAGCCCTTGATGTCGCTCAACTCCTGATCATCTTCCAGGGCGCGCGCGGTGAGATCAAGCAGCCAGGAGCGCACCACACTGCCGTAGCGCCACACTTCTGCGATCTGATGTAGATCAAGACCGAAATCCTTCTTGGCGCGCAAGATGGCGAAGCCCTCTGCGTAGGCCTGCATCATGCCATATTCGATGCCGTTGTGGATCATCTTGACGAAATGGCCAGCCCCCGCTGGGCCGACATGCCCCCAGCCCTGGTCTGCACCGGGTGCAAGCACCTCAAACAGGGAGCGGTGCCGCTCAACGACTTCGGCCTCGCCGCCGACCATCATGCTGTAGCCTTCGGCCAACCCCCAGATTCCGCCGCTCGTCCCGACATCAATGAAGTGTATACCGCCCTCGGCCAGGCCCTCTGCGTGGACGATGGACTCTTTGTAGAGTGAGTTTCCGCCATCAATGAGGGTATCGCCTGAACGCATCAGGTCCTTCAACGACGCGATGGTATCGCGCGTGATCTCGCCCGCAGGCACCATAATCCACACGCTGCGCGGCACTTCGAGCTTCTCGACCAACTCTTCGAGCGTATAGGCACCTTCGCCATTCTCTTCGATCAAGGCATCTACGGCCTCTTTGCGTGGATCGTATCCAATGACCTCATGCCCCCCTCTGATTAAGCGGCGGGCCATGTTGCCGCCCATCTTGCCCAGGCCAACCATTCCAAGCTGCATTGTATTTGTTCTCTCCCCTTGAATATGAGCAATTGTCACTCTGAAGTATAGGAGACTGAGGGTGTCTGTTCATGTGCAAAGCTGCATCCAGACTTTGTGATTGTTTTCACTTATCTGCATATGACAAATGTCACAGGAATCCAATTCAGACGACACTGCCTATCGATTGTGCAATTCTGCATAATGGGCCCACGTGCTTACGGATTTGTTCCCGTTGGAGGATTTCGTATGGATGCTTTGATGCTGGCACGGTTGCAGTTCACCGTGACCTCTGTGTATCACTTTTTCTTTGTCCCGCTGACCATGGGTATGGCTGTGATCGTCGCCATCATGCAGACCGCCTGGGTGGCCAGCGACAATGACGTTTTCAAGCGCATGGCCCGCTTCTGGGGTACCCTGTTCGTGATCAACTTCGCGATGGGTGTTGTGACGGGCATCGTGCAAGAGTTCCAATTCGGCATGAATTGGTCCGAGTACTCCCGCTTTGTGGGCGATATCTTCGGTGTGCCGCTAGCCATCGAAGCGTTGATGGCCTTCTTCATCGAGTCGACTTTTATTGGCTTGTGGATTTTCGGCTGGGATCGTCTCGAGAAGCGGCTGCACCTCGCCACCATTTGGATGGTCGCGATTAGCTCCAACCTGTCGGCCCTGTGGATTTTGGTCGCCAACTCCTGGATGCAGGAGCCGGTTGGTTACACCATCGAGGGCGGGCGCGCCGTGCTAACAGACTTCTTCGCGCTGCTGGCTAACCCGCACGTTTGGGTGCAATTCCCGCACGTGTTCACCGCCGCGATCACAACAGGTGCCTTCTTCATCATTGGCATCAGCGCCTGGCATTTGCTGCGCCAGAAGAACGATCTAGAAATGTTCCGCCGCTCCTTCCAAATTGGCGTGATCGCTGCGGTGATCGGCACGGTGGGCGTGATCCTGGTTGGCCACACACAGGCCCAACATATGATTGAGGCCCAACCCATGAAGATGGCTGCGGGTGAAGCCCTGTGGGATACCGAAGACCCTGCGTCGATGTCGATCTTCACGATTGGCAATGAACCGGAACGGCGCGATGTCTTTGCCATCCGTATTCCGGCCTTGCTGAGCCTGTTGGCCTACAATCGGCTGGACGGCGAAGTTCAGGGGATCAACGAATTGCAGGAGCAGTATGTGCAGGAATATGGCCCGGGTAACTATGTGCCTCCGGTCGCCATCAGCTATTGGAGTTTCCGGATTATGGTTGGCGCGGGCTTCCTGATGTTGATCCTAGCCATTGGATTGCTGTTCTACGTCATCCAAGGCAACTTTGAACTGCAAACTCGCATCCTGTGGATACTCCCCTTCGCCATTGCCCTGCCCTACCTGGCCAATTCCGCCGGTTGGATTTTCACCGAAGTCGGGCGGCAGCCCTGGATCGTCTTTGGCCTGATGCGTATTGAAGATGCGGTATCACCGAACGTTGGTATCGTCAGCCTGTGGATTTCGCTGATCGGCTTTACGCTGGTCTACACTGGGCTAGCCATCGCCGACGTCTATCTGCTGGCCCGCTATGCTCGCAATGAGAAATATGACAGCCCCGGCAGCGACGAAGGCGCCGCCCACGATGGTCCTATGGACGGCCTGCTCAGCGGTGCCGCTCCGGCGAAGTAAGAAAGATTAGAGAAACATCATGATCGATCTCAATATTGTCTGGTTTGTTCTGGTTGCGGTTCTGTTCATCGGTTTCTTCTTCCTGGAGGGCTTTGACTACGGTGTAGGTATCGTGCTGCCTTTCCTCGGCAAGGATGACACCGAACGCCGCATCATCATCAACACGATTGGCCCACACTGGGACGGCAACGAAGTCTGGTTGATCACCGCTGGCGGTGCGATGTTTGCCGCCTTCCCGGAATGGTACGCCACCATGTTCAGCGGCTTCTATCTGGCCCTGTTCGTCATGCTGATCGCATTGATCCTACGCGGGGTCGCATTTGAATTCCGCAGCAAGAATGAAGCGCCGCAGTGGCGCGCCTTCTGGGACTGGTCCATCTTCGGCGGCAGCGCGGTTCCAGCGCTGCTGTGGGGTGTCGCCATTGCCAACCTGGTGCGCGGCCTGCCCATCGATGAGAGCTTCACTTTTACCGGCAACTTCTTCAGCCTGCTGAGCCCCTTCACGCTGCTCGCTGGCGTTGCCACGCTGCTGGTCTTCACGATGCACGGCGCGATCTTCCTGACCATGAAAACCGAAGAAGACATCGCCATCCGCGCACAGAAACTGGCGGGCGACATCGCCTTCCCGACGCTGGGTGTGGTGATCCTGCTGGTGGTGCTGGCCTACTTCCAGACCGATGTCTTCCAGCGTTTGGGTGTGAACCCCGGTGTAGCCGCCGTTGGCGCAGCCGGTGCGCTGTTCGCCGCTGCACTCCTCATCCGGCGGGGCCAGCGTGGCTGGGCATTTGTCTCAACCGCCCTGACGATTGCCTTGACCGTTGTTGCCACCTTCCAGGGCTTGTTCCCGCGTGTGATGGTCTCTAGCCTGAACCCGGATTGGAGCTTGACCATCTACAATGCATCCTCCAGCCCCTACACCCTGCGCATCATGACGATTGTGGCACTGATCTTCGTGCCAATCGTCCTGGGCTACCAGGCCTGGTCTTATTGGGTCTTCCGCCAGCGTGTCACCCGCGATACGCACCTGGAGTACTAGTCGCAGGAAGCGCTTTTCAACAGACGAGGGATGAGCTAGCAAGCTCATCCCTTTTGATTTGATACTAGACCGTTTCGTCCGGACAAGCTAGAATAGCGCGACCGTGAGCGCAGAAGTGGAAAGACGGACCAAACTATGCGTAAGCGCCTAATGGGCGAAGCGAGCCAGGTGCGCAGTTGGCTGCTCGGTGCAATCGGGCTGGGCGCCCTGGCTGGGCTCCTGCTGGTTGTACAGGCCTGGCTGCTGAGCCAAAGCATCACCCGCGTTTTCCTCGATAGCCAAACCCTGGCGGATGTTAGCAGCCTGCTGGCTATGCTAGCTGGGATCATTGCGCTGCGAGCCGCCCTGCTGTGGGCCAGCGATGTCGCCGCCGCGCAAGTGGCAGGGGCCATCAAACACGATCTGCGCACCCGCCTGATGGATCACATTGTCGCGCTGGGGCCCAGCTACAGCGCCGGTGAGCGCACCGGCGAACTCACCAGCACGCTGGTCGAGGGCGTTGAAGCGCTCGATGCCTATTTCCGCCAGTACATCCCGCGTATGGCACTAGCCGGACTGGTCCCATTGGGCATCCTGATCATTGTGTTTCCAGTCGATCTGGTCAGCGGGATCGTTTTGCTGGTTACCGCGCCGTTGGTGCCGATCTTCATGATCTTAATCGGCAAGATGGCTGGTGCCGTCTCGCGCGAGCAGTTCCAGGCGCTGAGCCGCCTGAGCGCCCATTTCCTGGACGTCATCCAGGGACTGCCGACCTTGAAGCTGTTTGGCCGCAGTCGTGCCCAGATCGAGGTGATCGATCGGGTGAGCGAACGCTATCGCAGCACCACGATGGGTGTGTTGCGAATCGCTTTTATTTCGGCGCT
>JAADYZ010000573.1 GCA_010092775.1 Chloroflexota bacterium | reverse complement strand
TGGAAGCCGATTTTAACGAGCAGCTCCGTCTGCTCGGCTATCAGCTGGATCAGCAGGCCGAGGACTTATCGATTACGCTTTACTGGCAGCCCCTGCAGGTCCTAGACGCAGATTACGTGGCCTTTTTGCACCTCCTGGATGGATCGGGCAACCTGGCCGCGCAGGTTGATCAAGCACCAAACAGCCTTTATCCGACCAGTTGGTGGGCTCCCGGTGAGATCGTCCGGCAGGTGGTATCGCTGTCGCTTAGCGGGCTGGCACCTGGCAACTACCATTTGACCAGCGGCCTCTATGATCCCATCACATTGGATCGGCTCCCGCTCAGCGAAGGTGGCGACAGCTTCACCCTCACCGCTATCGAGATCGACTAGGGTCAATCTTGTTTCCATTCGGCCTGAGAGTTAAGATGGGCGCGGACCACAGGATGCCCTAACCCATTTTCTTCATCCAAAAGGACGACCAGCCATGCCCACCATGCTTGAAGTCCAGAATCTTGTCAAAGAGTTCAAACGCCGTGATGGCGACATTGTAAAGGCCGTCCAAGGTGTCAGCTTTGACATCCACGAAGGCGAGATTTTCAGCTTGCTTGGCCCCAACGGCGCAGGAAAGACCACGACCATCTCCATGATCAGCGGCTTAATCTCCCCTACCGAAGGCGATGCTAGTATCGGCGGGCATTCCATCACCAAGGAGCCGCTCAAAGCAAAAGCCCTGCTCGGTGTGATCCCCCAGGAGATCGCACTATATCCAACCCTGACGGCCCGGCAGAATCTGGAGTTCTTCGGTCGGATGTACGACATCACAGGTCAGGAACTAGTCAAGCGCGTTGATGAGGTATTGGAATTCATCGACCTTGTTGATCGCCAGAACGACCGCGTCGAGACCTTCTCGGGTGGCATGAAGCGCCGCGTGAACATCGGGGTAGGCCTGCTTCATCGTCCGCAATTGGTCTACATGGATGAGCCAACTGTCGGGGTGGACCCCCAAAGTCGGCGGCGCATTTTGGATACGGTGCTGCGACTGCGCGATGAGTATCAGATGGCGGTGCTTTACACCACCCATCTGATGGAAGAATCACAAGAATTAAGCGACCGAGTTGGGATTATCGATCATGGAAAGCTGATCGCCGTCGGCAGCGTGGGCGAATTGACCCAGCAAGTGGGCGAAGAGGATCGGCTGGTGCTAAACGTCGGTGAACAGATCGTCGGCGAAGAACTGCTTGGTCGCCTGAAATCCGAGATCAACGGGATCAGCAACGTTAGCTACGCCAACCTGGCCGTGGATGGTGCAGCAGCCCAGGGTGAGATCAACATTCTAGCCACACGCGGACGCAAAGCCTTGCCGGATGTCATCACCTTACTTAACGACGTCTGGATTGATGTCAGTTCGATCGAGGTGCGCGA
Source organism: Chloroflexota bacterium (assembly GCA_010092775.1). Classification (GTDB taxonomy): domain Bacteria; phylum Chloroflexota; class Anaerolineae; order Aggregatilineales; family UBA3940; genus TC-71. The sequence continues at coordinate 12,122 of JAADYZ010000573.1, read as the reverse complement.
ACCTGACCTCGAGGCTGTCTTCTTGAACCTGACCGGCCACGCCTTGCGCGACTAGCCCAGGAGCATCCCATGCAGAAGATCTGGACAATCGCCTGGCGGGAGATCTACACGACCTTCACCGACCGCAACCTACTTATTCTGATGATCGTGACACCGCTGGCTTTAGCAACGATCATTGGCTTGGGCTTAGGCGGGTTGGCAGAGAATCCCGATGTCGCCATCCAAGATATTCCCTTAGCGCTGGTCAACCTGGATCAACCCAACAGTCAGGGCGTGACCTTCGGCGATGTCTATGTTGACATCATTATTCCTGGCGGCAGCGACGAGGGCGGGGAAGACTTTGTCGCGAACTGCGAGGCCACAGGCGGCGCTGATGCTGCGGCGCAACAATCTGCCAACTTGGAGCAGCTCTTAGAGCCGGTAGAACTTGACGACCCGGAGGAGGCCCGCGCACTTGTCCGCGATGGGACCTATGCCGCCGCCATTATCATCCCGGAAGATTTCAGTGCTCACTTTGGCGAGGACTTCGGCAGCAGCGATGAAAGCGTGGCCGTCGAAGTATTTGCGAGTAGTGCCGCCCCCATCTCTGGGCAAATCGTGCGGGCCGTTGCCGAGGGTATCACCAACCAAATCCTCACCGGGCAGATCAGCATCAGCGCCACCTTCGGTGCGCTCGACTCGACCTTTGCTGATCAGCCGGAGTTGGGCGCAGTCTCCGGCCAAGCCATGCAATCCGATGAGGACTTCGCGCCAGACTTTTCCTGCGCCTTTGATCCAGCCTTCACCCCTCTTTCCATCGAACGGCAAGCTGTCACCGGCGATGCGGTCAGCTTCAATCCACTGGTATACTTCGGCGCAGCCAACGCCGTCTTCTTCATGATGTTCACAGCCCAGGCCGGGGCCAACAGCATCTTGCAGGAACGCCGACAAGGGACCATCCAACGCTTGATCGTCACCCCGACGCCGCGCTTCAGCGTGTTGTTTGGCAAGCTTCTCGGAACACTGACCAACTGTTTCTTACAACTCATCGTGCTGATGCTTGCCTTGACCCTGGTAGGCAGCCTGATCGCCGGGCAGCTTCAGTTTATCTGGGGTCGCAACATCCTGATTATCGCCCTGGTGGTGATCGCCGCCTCATTGGCTGCGGGCGGCCTAGGCACCCTGCTCACATCGTTTGCGCGCACACCTGAACAGGCGGGCACCATCGGTTCTGCCGTCATCATCCTGATGGCTGCCCTGAGCGGCTCTTTCTTCCCAGTCGAGGCATTGGCAGCACTCCAACCACTGCCACAGCTAACGCTCAATTACTGGGCGATTGACGCCTTTAACCGCCTCTCAATCGGTCGCACGGATGTCTGGCTCAACATGTTCATTCTGATTGCGCTGGGAGCGGCCATGTTCTCAGTGGGATTGTTCATCTTCAACCGGCGGGGAGATATCTAGCATGCAAACCTTCTTCAATGTGGCCCGCACCGAACTGCGCTTGATCTTCCAGAGTCGTGCTCAATTGGTCAACATGTTTGTCATTTCTCCAATACTGGCTCTGGTGGTTGGCCTAGGCACCGGAGCCATCACCGGCGGCTTCAGTGAAACACCCCGTCTGCGTGTGGACTGGATTGACCGCGATCAAAGCGATCTATCGACCGCCTTCGCCGCGCAGCTACGAACCGCTAACAGCAACCTGGTCCTGTGCCCCATCGACAACGACGAGGACGATGTGTGCCGCCTCGACAATCGCGACACGCTTGACGAGGACTTGGCCCGCGAACGCCTGATTGACGGCGATTCCCTGGCATTGATCATCGTGCCAGATGGATTTGAATCCGACTTATTGGACGGGCGAAGCGTATCAGTCACCTATCGATCCAACGCCGACTTGACAGCTTCCGATCACATTTTGGAGACCGTCCAAGCCGTCACCCAGCAAATCAGCGGTTCCTTTGTGGCGGTTGCTGTCGCGCCGGATGCCGTTGAAAGCGCCGAGGGCTTCGAATTCCCAGACAATGCCTCACGCCAGCGCTATCAGGAGAATGTCTACGACGTCGCGACTGAACTGTGGGCACAAGACCTCGTACAGGTCTCATTTGAGCAGACGATTGATGTGGGCGACGAAGACAGCCAGGTCAGTACCGCCCAGATTGGCTTCGGGCAATCCATCCCCGGGATGAGCACCATGTACGTTATGTTTAGCATCTTCCCAGCCATGACCGCCCTGATCCTGGAGCGTGAGAACTGGACGCTCCAACGGCTTGTCATGACGCCAGCGCCACGCTGGCACCTGGTCGGTGGCAAGATTGCAGCGCGCTTCGTCACAGGTATGATCCAATACGGCATTTTGTTCGGTGTGGCTGCCTTGTTAGGCATCTCCTTCGGGGGTGATGTTCTGGCTCTCGTGTTGGTGATGATGGGCTTCGTCTTCGCAATCTGTGGCCTGACCCTTGCCCTGGCCACGCTGGTCCGGAGCGAAGGCCAAGCCAATGGGATCAGTTTGCTGCTCACCCTGACCCTTGCGCCGCTCGGTGGAGCTTGGTGGCCACTCGACATCACGCCACAGTTTATGCAGGTCATTGGGCGAATCTCGCCCGTCGCTTGGGCGATGGATGCCTTTCAAGCGCTGATCTTTGAGCAAGGAGGGCTGCTGACCGTCCTGCCTTCGGTGCTCATTCTGACCGCGATTGGGCTGGTCTTCACCATCATCGGTGCAAGCCGCTTCAGCTACGAATAGGTAAAACCTACTGGAAGCCACCTATAGTCTGGGGTTACAATCCTATACGGATTGATTGAGGCTTTCTAACTCCTGACAAATTAGGTGGCTAGCTCTGTTATGTCTTCTCAAGAGGAATTTCACGGCCCCAATGTGGGCTATATACTTGAACTCTACGAACGCTATCGAACATCCCCCGAGTCTCTTGACCCGGATACACGTCAGTTTTTCCAACACTGGACACCACCTGAATTAGCTCCCGGCAGCAATGGTGCTGCCCTAGTGGGTGAGATCGCTGCGACATCAGCGGTAGACACGGCCAAGATTGTTGGGGCAGTCAGTTTTGCTCAGGCAGTGCGCTTGTTTGGCCACCTCGGTGCCCATCTGGATCCGCTTGGCTCAGCCCCCATTGGCGACCCGGAACTGAACCCAGAAGCACACGGCATCACCTGGGACGACCTCAGGAGCTTGCCCGCTAGTTTGGTTGGCGGCCCAGTGGGCGAACAGCATCACAGCGCCTACGATGCCATCCAAGCATTGCGCGCGATTTACTCATCATCGATTGGGTTTGATAACGACCACATTCGCATCCCAGAAGAGCGTAATTGGCTGCGCGATGCCATCGAGTCGCGGCGCTTTGCGGTCAGCCGCACTGACGAGGAAGTCGGTCGGGCCCTCCTCGATCGCCTGACCCAGGTCGAGGTTTTTGAGCACTTCTTGCAGCGCAGCTTCCCGACCAAATATCGCTTCTCGATTGAAGGCCTGGACATGATGGTCCCGATGCTGGACGAGATCGTCCACGCCTCGGTCGATACGGGTGTTAAGTCGGTCAAGGTGGCGATGGCCCATCGCGGTCGTTTGAACGTGCTTGCGCACATCATGCACAAGCCTTATGAAAAAATCCTGGCCGACTTCAAAGACCCGGTCAAGCTGCAAGAGCTACAAGACGCAATTGGTTGGACCATCGGTGATGTGAAGTATCACAAAGGCGTGCAACGCCGATTGGGCAGCAACGAGCCAATCTACCCGGATGTGTTGATCACCATGCCGCCCAATCCCAGCCACCTGGAGGCGGTCAACCCGGTGGCGGTCGGGATGGCCCGTGCGGCTGGTACGCACGCCAATCTACCCGGCGAGCCAGTCTTTGATCCGGCAACGACCATGCAAATCCTGATTCACGGGGACGCTGCCTTCCCAGCTCAAGGCATCGTCGCTGAGACATTCAACTTATCACGCCTACCCGGCTACTGGACAGGCGGTACGATTCACATCATCGCCAACAATCAGTTGGGCTTCACGACGCTGCCCAGCGAAGGACGGAGCACAATCTACGCCAGTGACCTGGCCAAAGGCTTCAAGGTGCCCATCGTCCACGTCAGCGCAGATGACCCAGAAGCCTGCATCGAAGTCGCACGGATGGCTTTCGCCTATCAAGAGTTGTTCGAGAAGGACTTCTTGATCGATCTGGTCGGCTATCGGCGCTACGGGCACAACGAGTTGGACGAGCCAGGCTTCACGCAGCCCCTGCTCTATGAACGGGTGCGCAAGCACCCCACCGCCCGGCAAATCTGGGCGAGCACACTCGCCAACCGCGGCTGGACGACTCAGGAAGACGCAGATGCCCTGGTCACTCGTTATGAAGAGACCATGCAAGCAACCAACGAGGCTGAGCGGCCAGATGAGCACCTGGTGGACCCCAAACCCACTCAACCTCCTGCTGGTGCCGCCAAAGCCATCGACACTGCTGTGGTCGCTGACAATCTATTGGCCATCAATGAGGGCTTGAGAGCCGCACTGGATGGTTTCACCTTCTACAACAGCCGGTTGCGCAAAGCGATCCAAGCACGACGTGACGGTTTGGACGACCCGGATGCCAGGGCCATCGATTGGGCCACCGCTGAAGAATTGGCTTTTGCCAGTATCCTGGCGGATGGCATTCCAATCCGTTTGACGGGCCAGGACAGCGAGCGCGGTACCTTCAGCCATCGCCATGCTGTTCTGTACGATAAGGAAACCGGGCAGAAGTGGGCGCCTTTACAGCGCTTCTCCCAGGCAAGAGCCGGGTTTGAGGTGCGCAACAGCCCTCTATCGGAAGAGGCGGTACTGGCCTTTGAGTTTGGCTACAACGTGCAGGAGCCGGGCCGTCTGACCATCTGGGAGGCGCAGTACGGTGACTTCAGCAACGGCGCACAAAACATCATTGATGAGTTTGTGCTGTCCGCCCGTGAGAAGTGGGGCCAGACACCATCCCTGGTGATGTTGCTGCCGCATGGCCACGAAGGCGCTGGCCCAGACCACTCAAGTGCGCGCCCCGAGCGCTTCCTCCAGTTGGCAGCCAAAATCAACCTGCGGTTGGCAAACTGCACCACCGCCGCACAGTATTTCCACCTGCTGCGTCGACAAGCGCTCCTGCTCGAATCTGATCCGCTGCCCCTCATCGTGATGTCACCCAAGAGCCTGCTGCGCAATGCCAACGTGGCATCATCGCTGAATGATCTGGCCAATGGGCGCTGGCAGCCCATCATTGATGACGATCGAGTCGATCCAAAAGAGGTGACACGCCTGGTCTTTGTGAGCGGCAAGTTCTACTATGATCTCCTCGGCAGCGAGTTCCGTGATCAGCATCCTCATGTGGCCCTGGTGCGTGTCGAGCAGCTCTATCCATTTGCCGCGGAGGCCTTCGAAACGCTACGCAAGCGCTACAAGAAGGTCAAGCAGATCGTCTGGGCACAAGAAGAACCCAAGAACATGGGTGCATGGGAGTTTATGAACTACCGTCTACGGCGGCTGTATGGCACCAAAGTGCCGATCAACTACGTGGGGCGGCGACGCAGTTCCAGCCCAGCGGAAGGGTCGCGCACCGCACACAACGTCAACCAAGCGATGATCACTGAATATGCCTTTAACTGGGAATTCAATCAATAGAACCAAGGGGAGTATCGTATGAGCTATGAAATTCGCGTCCCGGAGTTGAGCGAGTCGGTCGTTGAGGCGACCGTTTCCGAGTGGCTCAAGCAGGAAGGCGATGAAGTCAAGGTGGGCGATGTACTTGTCGTGTTGGAGACGGACAAGGTCTCGTTGGAGGTGGCCGCCGAACGCGCGGGCGTGCTCGAAACCATTACTCGTCAGGCCGATGAGGATGTCGTCGCCGGCGAAGTCTTGGGCATCATGGATACGGGCGATGGCGCTGGCGCTGCGACAGCATCAACAGCACCTGCCCAGGCAGACGTCCCTATACCAGCCGTCGTGACGCGTGCCGCAGCGGCAGCGCAAGCTGGCGAGACCAAAGCAACACCAGTCGCCAAACGCGTCGCAGCCGCCCACGATGTCGACATCAGCCAGGTGGCCAGCAGCGGCGGCAAAGTGACCAAAGCCGACGTTGAGCAGTATGTCTCTCAACAGTCAACACCACCTGCCCCGTCTGCACCAGCCCAACGGCCTCCGGCGTCGAACGGTGCGCCCCCGGTTAGTACAGCCAATGGCCGTCAGGAGGAGCGCATCAAGATGTCGCGCCGCCGCCGGACCATTGCCACCCGCCTGGTTGAGGCGCAGCAAACCGCTGCTATGCTGACCACCTTCAATGAGGTGGATATGCACAACGTGATGCAGTTACGCAAACGCCGTAAAGACGCATTCAAAGAAAAGTTCGGCGTCAGCCTCGGATTGAGTTCCTTTTTCGTCAAGGCAGTTATCGGTGCGCTCAAGCAGTTCCCGCGCCTCAACGCGGAGATTCAAGGCACTGAGATGGTGCTCAAGCACTACTACGACATTGGCATTGCCATTGGTGATGAAGAAGGATTGATCGTCCCCGTGCTGCGCGATGCCGACCGTCTGTCATTTTCCGCGATCGAAAAACAGATTCGAGTTTATGCACAGCAGATTCAAGATGGCAACCTCCCCATCGACGCCCTGCGTGGTGGCACCTTCACCATCACTAACGGTGGCGTGTTCGGATCGCTGCTGAGCACGCCTATCCTGAACCCACCACAAGTCGGCATCCTGGGCTTGCATGGCATCAAAGAGCGCCCCATGGTGATCGACGGCGAAATCCTAGTCCGCCCGATGATGTATCTCGCCCTGACCTATGATCACCGCATTGTGGATGGACGCGAGGCGGTGCAGTTTCTGGTGGCCGTCAAAGACCTGATCGAAGATCCGGAGACGATGCTGCTAGAGGGTTAGAAACTAGCGTAATGATCAAGAAGCCCGGCCTTGTGCTGGGCTTCGCTGTTTCACAAGAGAGGAGGGGCATCATCCAAGCGATACGGGTATCCGTCTTTATCGCGGTTAGCCTGGATGGCTTCATTGCCCGACCTGACGGCGATGTGTCATGGTTGGAAAGCATCGAGCCAATCCCTGGCGATGACGCAGGCTATGCCGCCTTCTTCAACGCGATTGATGTCTTGGTGATGGGACGCGGCACCTTTGAAAAGGTGTTGACTTTCGATCCCTGGCCTTATGGCAATAAGCCTGTGGTTGTGCTGAGCCGCAGCCTGACCGCAGTACCCAAAGAGCTAGCTGATCACGTCCGGATCGAATCATCCGCACCGGATGAGCTGATCGAGAAGCTGGCCGCTGAAGGCTTCCAGCATGTTTATCTCGATGGAGGTCGCGTGATTCAATCCTTCTTGGCGGCTGGTTTAGTCGATGATCTGTGCATCACTACGATTCCGATTCTGATTGGCGCGGGCCGCCCCCTTTTCGGCCCACTTGACGACGACATCAAGCTGCGCTTAGTCGAGCTGCGATCCTGGCACAATAGTATGCAGCAGTCGACCTACCATGTCTTGAAGGAGCCTCTCGGCTGACCAGCGCCTTGCTTTGAGGTTGCTCCCCCACCATTTAACAATCCGATAACAGTGATGGGCTATGATCCGCCCGTCTAGGAAAGGGTGACCGTTCATCTTCCTACGCAGCTTGTGACTTCCACCCCTCACCACAAGGAGCGTTGCTATGGCCGTTGCAGACGCCGGATACATCCCACTCGCACAACTGGATGACAAAGAATACAAACGTCGCATCCGCGCCTGGGCCCTCTATGATTGGGCCAACTCCGCCTTTGCCACCACCATCCTGGCGGCGGTTCTCCCAGTCTATTTCAGTTCGGTGGCTGGATCAACCCTGCCCAGTGAGGCCACGGCGACCGCCTACTGGAGCCTGGGCCTGAGCGTCTCTCTGCTGATCGTAGCCATCCTATCGCCGCTGTTAGGCACCGTCTCCGATGTGATGCGGGGCAAAAAACTGTTCCTGGCCATCTTCGCCGGGACCGGCATTTTAGGTACGGCACTGCTGGTCTTTGTTGGCACCGGTGACTGGATTTTGGCCTCCGCCTTTGCCATTATCGGGCGTATCGGCTTCAATGGATCAATTACCTTTTCCGATGCGCTGCTGCCGCACATCGCCAAAGAAGACGATCAGGACCGGGTCAGTTCACTTGGGTTTGACGTCGGCTATCTAGGTGGTGGCATTCTGCTGGCCATCAACGTGGTGATGCTGCAAGTCTGGGGTTTTGAGATCGGCTCACGTGTGTCCTTTGTCAGTGTGGCGCTGTGGTGGCTGATCTTCACCATCCCTCTGTTTGTAGTCATCCCTGAGCCGCCAGCAGACACTGAGGAGCTTGGACCGGGCGAATCGATCGTCAGTGTCAGTTTTGCCCGCCTGCGTGAGACGCTGGGCGATCTTAGTCGCTACCGTGAGTTGTTCCGCTATCTGATCGCCTTCTTAATCTACAACGACGGCATCGGCACGATTATCGGCATCGCCGCCATCTACGCGACGGAGTTGGGGTTCGGCGCTCTTGAGACGATCCTGGCCCTGCTGCTGGTGCAATTTGTTGGCATCCCCTTTACCTTGATCTTCCGCCGCATCACCAACCCTAGCTACCAGCATCGTGCGGTGGTGCTGGCCTTTGTTGTCTTCAACCTGATCTTGCTGCCGGTCGTAGGTGCAGGCGGTCGATTGCTCCTGCCGTTGGATGTCAGTGGTGCAGCACCGCCACCCTTCGAAGCGACTGACACAGCCGTCGGTGAAGGCCTTTACCTGGCCACAGGCGACGAAATCCGCTTTACAAGCAATTGGGAAGAGACGATCATCCCGGCTGATCAAATCCGCCCGCCAGGGCTGATCGGCTTTCTAAACAACCCCTTTGGTGGCCCCCCAACTCCTGAGAGCTATTTCACCTCAGATGCGAATGGTGCCCAACTCGACATCGCATTCAACGGGCAGCAAGTACGGATCACACATAGCACCGGGCCAGATCATGGCATCTGGGCGGTACAGATCAATGGGGAAGCACTGCTGGATGATGAAGGCGAGCCGGTGATCATTGACGCTTACAACGAGGCACCCCGCTTCAACGTGCGTAGTGGGCCCTTCGCAGCCGAGGAACCAGGCGAGCACGTCTTGTCCCTGGTCAACACAGGTGACAGTGGGCCTGACTCCGCCGGGACGGTGATCTCAGTCTTCAGTGTCGAGGTCTTACAGCCTTCACGCGCAGGCGGCTTCGGCGTGATCGGTTTGATCCTGGGTATTCTGGTGGCGACCAACCTGGTTGCGTTGTTGCTGGCGGTTCTTCTAGGCAAAGCGCTGTTTGGGCGCATCGCAGAGACTATTGACACGAAACGGGGCATTTTACTGGCGCTAGTCGTTTACGGTGTGATCGCAGTATGGGGCTTCTTCCTAGACTCGACCATCGAATTCTGGTTCATCGCCTGGATGGTGGCCATCGTCCAGGGAGGCAGCCAGGGACTCAGCCGCAGTCTCTATGCCGCCATGTCACCTGCTGCTAAGAGTGGAGAGTTCTTTGGCCTCTTCAGCATCATGGAGAAGTTCGCCTCGCTACTCGGGCCGCTGGTGTTTGCCGCTGCCGGCTTCCTATTGGGCAGCAGCCGTTGGGGCATTCTGGCCTTGATCCTCTTCTTCCTGATCGGCGGGGGTCTACTGACAACAGTCAACGTGGAGGAAGGCAAGCGCGTAGCGCAAGAAGAGGACCGCAAAATCCTGGGCGATGCCTTGGCAGGTTAAATCAACACACGACGGAAAGAAAAGGGGCACAGTCTACAAGGTGTGCCCCTTTTTTGTTTTCGATCAATCTGGTGGGTGGCTTATTGCCATTCCCAAACTGGCTCGCCAGCGATTACGCGGACGATTTGATCTGGGAAGCGGTCAGGGTCAATCGGTTTACCAATAAAGCCATCAAATCCCTCGTTGATGGCTTTTTGCATGTATGACTCGCTGGCGTTGGCAGTCACGGCGACGATGCTCGTCTGGCCCAGCTTGTCATGCTGGCGCAGCTTCTGGTGGACTTCGAAGCCGTTTTCATAGGGCAGGTTAATGTCAAGCAGGATCAAGTCGATGCGATCGTAATTCTCGGCTTCTTCGGCCACCTTCCAGCCTGAACCGATCCACTCGCAGTGCTGAATGCCGACGCTGCTCAGCAACCGCAGGATCAGGTTGAAGTTGCTGACGTTATCCTCAACGACCAGCACCCGGATTTCGCTGTGATCACTCATGAGTTCTTCTCCTCGTGGTTAGCCTGAACTAGGATGAGCTCAGTTGGCTGAACAGTCGAGCGTTGTCAATGGCGATGGCTACCTGATCGGCCATCATCTGGATGGTTTGAATGTCTTCCTCGCTAAAGGCGTTTACGCTGGTACTCTGGACGTCCAAGGCACCGACCACTTCACCCCGCACCCGCAATGGAAGTGCCATTTCTGAGCGGGTCTTGGGCAGCATGGGGTTATCGAAGCGAACGGTTTCCTCACCCACATCCAGCGCGATACGGGCCGCGTTGTTGGCCGTCACCCATCCCACCATCGAGACGCTGCCGACTTCAAGGCTGTGGCCCTGCTCCAGCAATTTCTGGCCTGCGTCCCCGGTGGCTGCCTCAAGCACTGCCTCATGACCATCATCAGAGATCAGGAAGATCGCGGCATAATAGAAGCCAAAGTGGATGCGGATCAGATCGACGCACTTGGTGATCAGCTTGGTCGTATCGTGAATTTGTGTCGCAACCCGCGACACCTCGGACGACGCGAGCAAATGCGAGTTGCGGCGCTGAAGATCACTGAGCAGCTTCATTTCTTCTGAGAGATCTTCAACGGTGAACAAGGCTTGCTCTACGTCACCTCGCATTGGCGCGGCCTGCAGGCGAACCGGGCGTGGCTCGCCGTCCAACGTGAGCAGTTCCTTTACATAGGGAGTTGGCGCACTCCCACTCTTGACCGTTTCAATAGCATTCTTTTCCGTCGTAGAGGCATCATCGGCGCTTAAACTCACGACATTTTGGTCAGTGATATTATCACCATAGCCGAGCATAGCGCGAAGAGTAGCATTGGCAGCTAGGATGTTGCCCTCATAGTCAGTAATCAGAATGCCCATCGGCAGGCTATCAATGAGGTGCTGACTTTGAAACTCCATATTGGACTTTTCTCCTAATGGGCTGAGACAAAATAGCCTGCACGGGGCGGTCGCGTGACCGTAGGCGAATGGTCCCGCACAGGATGACCCAGGTGGCGGACCCTGCTAGGTTAGTATAACACGTCCTGCAATCGAGATGCAGTTCGCTTCTGGAAATTTGACCATCTTTTAAAGAACACTTGACCATCTCAATCCTGATCGTGCCAGGCTCGCAGCGGCGCAGCATCGACCAATTCGACCGCGAGCAGCAGTGGGCCGAGCGCGAAGAGCAGCACGCTAATGGCATGAGCCAAGCGGTTCTCTACCGTGAGGCGTGTACCGCCCAACATCACGAAGACTGCCGCCATCAGAATGATTGCCATCGTGATGGTTGTGACCATCATGATCAATGGTGTGTTACGCCAACGGAGGGTCAACACCACCCCTGCTACCAGCGCCAGCAGACTCATGGTGATGCCGCCCACCAAAATGCCCGTCATGGTTAGGGCCACACTTGGCCCCAGGCGCGGTGTCGGGTTAGCAAGAATCCCGCTGTATTCTAGCCACCCCAGCAGTGGGACCAGCAGCAGCCCGATTTGGAACGCCAACACCCAACGCATACGGTAGAGCGCGGAGATGACATAAGCCCAAACAACCTGCTGACGGGTGACTGGTGTCAGGCGGACAAGTTCCAGCAAATCATCGTGGGCGCGGCCACTGGTGATGAAAGCCCCCACTGCGCCATAGATCAGCGAGGGAAGCAGGCCCGCAATGATTAACAGATTCATCAACGGGGTCAGGAAGAAGACCGACTGAATCGCCGTCAGGCGGATGGATGAGGCACCTAGCGCACCAAAAATGGGCGCACTCAAACCGATGGCTATCAACAGGACGATGCTCAACCAGCCCGGCAGCGGGTCCGATGTCTTCAGTGGAATCTGTCTGGCGAGAATAGGGTTTGCTCGCACACTTTGGATCAATTTGATCGGAGACTCAGGCCGCGGAGAACCTTGTGTATCGG
>JAADYZ010000572.1 GCA_010092775.1 Chloroflexota bacterium | reverse complement strand
TCACTGATAGCAGCGGGCGGCGGCGCTTAGACAATCCACACGACTTTGTGCGCTTGGAGATTGCGGCAGCGATGAAGCGCAGCATTCGGGTGATTCCGGTGCTGCTGCGCGGCACCACGATGCCCCGCCCCGAAGACCTCCCCCCTGCCCTGGGACGCCTGTCGCGCTACAACGCCCTCCAGATTAGCGACGACCGCTTTCAGTTTGACGTCGACCGTCTGATCAATGCTTTGGAGAAGACCGGCATACGTGCCCCCGCCCGGCGAGCGCGAGTCAAGACGCCGCAGGATGACATCCTGGAGAGTTACTTCGCGACAACACGCCCGTCACTCGCATTGACGGCGCAAAATCTGCAAGATACTCAGGCTGCTACAATCGCCTACGATGGATCGACTGACCCAACGACCCTACCCAGCCAGAGTTTTATCCTGCCGGGTCCCTTTGAATGGCTGCTGATCCCCGAAGGCGCCTTGCACGATGAGCGATCGGGGACACTTCCGGCTTTCGCCATCAGCCGCTACCCCATTACCAATCGCCAATACGATGCCTTTTTGATGGCTGCTGACGGCTATCTGGATCCCATCTGGTGGGATTACTCGCCACAAGCACGGCATTGGCGCTACTATCATCCGATGGCGGCGGAAACGGCCTTCGCCGGTGATGATCTGCCGCGCAGCCAGGTAAGCTGGTACGACTGCCTCGCCTTTGCGCGCTGGCTTGGTTACCATGAAAACGCTCAGATCAGCCTACCAACGGCGGCCCAATGGCGACGCGCCGCGCATGGCAGCACTGGCAGCCTCTATCCCTGGGGCAACATGTTCGATCGCGAGCGCTGCAACTGCCTCAATCGACTGGGTGGGCCGACCAGCGTGACACAGTTTCCGCTTGGAGCCAGCCCCTACGGTGTTATGGATATGAGTGGCAACATTTGGGAGTGGACGCTAACCACCTGGCACAGCGGCCAGAGCCGTCTGGCGGGCGATGATGAGCGCGTTCTCAAAGGGGGTTCGTGGGTCGAGCCTGCCGACTACGTGCGCATCGATCTGTCTGCCCAACACACGCCAGAGAGCGAACAGCCCTATCTCGGTTTTCGGCTGGTCAAACGCATCCTCGACGAATAATCCACCCGGGTAGTCACATTAGCCAGGAATCGAGCGGCCCACGATCTGATGATCCTGGGCCGCAGCGTGCTGTTTGTATTGCTTAGTTAGCGCTGTAGATGTCGGTCTCTGGGAAGAATGCGGCCCAGGAGAACCAGAAGTGATCGGTGCTGAGCAGGCGCTCAAGCTGTTCGCCTTCCAATTCACCCTCGATCGCCTGACCCAGCAAATTCCAGGTTGTACCGGTTTCGGCATCAACGAAGCGGCCATCTTCGTCGCCAGGCGAGAAGGTCAGGGTCTGTCCGTTCAGGTTCGGATCGAACACGGTGGCTGCGCCAACATCCTCTGCATTGGCGATGCGCTGGGCACCCAGGGCGCTGTTCGTGCCGAAGGCGAAGAACAGCACCACGTTCTGACCGTTAAAGGTGTCTTGAATGACCAGTTCCTCAGCCAGCAGATCATAGGGATAGGCAATCGATGCACCGTCGACATTGACTCCGGCCACACGCAGCATGGCAGGCAGGCGCGTATCGATTTCACCCATATTGCGGAACAGGAAAGGCTGATTGTTACTGAGGTCATCATAGCCCACATAGGGATTGACGCCGTAAGTACCAGCCGGGTAGATGCCGGTCTCGCGGGAGAGCACCTCGCCTTCTGGATGAGCCTCACGGAAGGAGTCGAAACTGACCAGGCTGGAGGCCACAAAGTCGAGCTGATCACCCGCGTGGAAGCCGACGATGCCTTCGCCAGTAAACTGCTGCCACAGGCTCTCGGTGGTGCGGTCATACATGATCAGGTCGGAACCACGCAGCAGGCCCGACACGCCGAACTCATAGACCTCGCCGTTCACGCGGCGGTCGAAGACCAATGCCGAGTTACACAGCGGGCAGAAGGTCACAGCGAGTGGTACCCCGTTGAATTCCTCGTTCACGATCTCATGACGGGTCAAGATTGAAAGCGGATAGGCACGGGCATCATCTTCAACCTCGACTACGATCACCGGTTCGGTGCCAGCCAGCCAAGCCTCGGATTCAGCAATAGTCTCAAACTGTGGTTCGTCGATCGAGGGGATGCCGTCACGCGGCGGCCCACCCGACAGGATTTCGTCATAGTCAACCGTGTGGCGGGTGAAGTCGGTCTCCCAGCCACGGGTCACGGTACGCAGATGGGGCGGGACTTCTTCGCTGGTCATAATCTCATCGTCGTTTCCCGCTGCCTCATCACTCTCGGAGTCGCCCTCCATAGCAGCGTCCTCTTCTACGGTTTCTTCGGTCAAGTCGATCACGTCATCGGTCGCGGCGCTAGCACAGGCTACCAGGATCGTGGCAAGCGCTGTCAGGCCAATGCTTGTCAACAGAGATTTCTTCATTTGGGTCTGCACCTCACTGGGCTATTGGCGTGTGTCATCG
>JAADYZ010000571.1 GCA_010092775.1 Chloroflexota bacterium | reverse complement strand
GCGATATAATGAAAGAGCGTACTCCCCATTGAATCACCTCATCCATGAAAGAAGGAGCATGTTAATGGCTAAGACACCGATCACAGTCGCTCACGGCGACGGCATCGGGCCGGAGATTATGGCGGCCTGCCTGCACATCATGAGCCAAGCTGGCGCTGAATTCGAGATTGATGAAGTGAAGGTCGGCGAAGAGGTCTACCTTTCCGGCAATACCTCGGGCATCGACCCTGCCTTTTGGGATTCGATCCGCCAGACAAAGGTCTTTTACAAGGCGCCGCTCACGACGCCGCAGGGCGGCGGCTTCAAGAGTATCAATGTGACCACCCGTAAAACCTTGAGCCTATACGCCAATGTTCGCCCGGCGCGCTCACTACACCCCTTTGTTGACACCAAACATCCGGAGATGGATCTGGTCATCATCCGCGAAAATGAAGAAGATTTGTATGCTGGCATTGAGCATCGCCAAACTGATGAAGTCTACCAGTGCTTGAAGTTACTCTCTCGGCCTGGTAGCGAGCGTATCATCCGCTATGCCTTTGAATACGCCAAGGCAAATGGCCGTCAGAAGGTCACTGCTTTCACCAAAGACAACATCATGAAGCTAACCGATGGTTTGTTCCATCGCGTCTTTGATGAGGTTGCCGCCGAGTATCCTGACATTGAGAATGAGCATTGGATCGTTGACATCGGCGCGGCCAAGATGGCCGACACCCCCGAACGCTTCGATGTAATCGTCCTGCCCAATCTCTATGGTGACGTACTCTCCGACGTCGCGGCGCAAATCGCTGGATCAGTTGGTATGGCAGGCAGTGCGAATGTCGGTGAACATGCTGCCATGTTCGAAGCGATTCACGGCTCAGCTCCGCGCCGCGCGGGCCAGAACATGGCCAACCCGACGGGACTGCTGCTTGGCGGTATCATGATGTTGGTCCACATCGGACAACCTGAGGTAGCCGAGCATGTTCATAACGCCTGGCTCAAAACTATTGAAGATGGTGTACACACCTACGACATCTATCGAGATGGTGTTAGTCAAGAGAAAGTAGGTACAAAGGAGTTCGCTGAAGCGGTTGTGGCACGCCTGGGTCAACAACCCGAGACACTGGCCCCTGTCAGCTACGCGAAGGGAGCAGGTATACCCACCGCCACACCCGCCGTCTATCGTGAGCCGGCCAAACGTGAGTTGCAAGGTGTTGACGTATTCCTCTATTGGAATGGAGAGGGTCGTGATCCTGAAACACTCGGGACAAGCCTCAGCCAGGCCAACACGGATCAACTGAGCTTGAACGCCATTACCAATCGGGGCTTAAAAGTTTGGCCAGACGGCGCACCGGAGACTTTCTGCACCGATCATTGGCGCTGCCGCTTCATGGCACCTGAAGGCGGGCAGGCGATTACACAGCAGCATATCTTGGAGTTGCTCCAAAGCGTCCACAGCAAAAACTTCGAGATCATCAAGACGGAGCACCTGTACACCTTTGACGGTGAGTTAGGCTTTTCCCTACCGCAGGGCCAATAGAGTTTGGCATGCCATCATGAGGGCGATCCATATGATAGATCGCCCTCAGGGTATGTATGTCCTTATGCAACCGATTTCCAACCTCGAATGAGCTGTGCGATCGAAGCATTGAAGGCTTCATCCAGCGATCCTCCCCGTTGAAATTGCCCAGCCAACTCCAGCGAGACAAACCCGTGAATCAAAGCCAGCATCCCACGTAGTGCAGTTAGTGATGCCTCAGGCCCGGTCAGTAGGGCTACTCTTTCCTGAATGGGCAAAATCAGCGATACGTTGTAGTCAGGGTCTGGCTGCTGGTCTGGATTTGTCTCAGACAGTGCCGCCATATAAGTACGGGGGTTCTGATGCGCAAAACTACGATGAGCGGCGGCCATGTCCTGCAAGTAGTCTTCGACGCTCTCGTGACCGTCGTCTACGGTATAGAGGGTGTCAAACAACATCGATACGGTATGAGTGTTCACCGCTTGCAGCAGTGCGACCTTATTGGGAAAGTAGCGATAGAGCGAAGGTGCTTTGACGTTGAGCGCCTTGGCCAATCCGCTAAGTGACACGTTATCGACACCATCTCGCTCGGCAAGCTGCCACGCCATCTCAATGATCGACTCTGGGCTGAGCTGTGCAGGATAAGGCATAGACTGGAGACTCCCTAAACGTGGTTCAAATGGGTTTCCTTAAATCCATCCGCGTATTTTAACCCGTATCCAACCGCACGATCCATCCCAATATGAGCCAGCCAGATCAATGCGACTTGCAAGCCAAGCGAGCTGCCAAGGAGCGCACTGACTACGCCAAGCCCAAGAGGTATCAAGAAGGTATGGGCAATATTGTAGGCGATCGCTCCAATGCGTGGGCCGATCAAATAGCCCAGGGCGCTTAGGTCTGGCACCAGAAGAAAGATCACAAAGGCCCAGCCAGAGTAGCCTTGCCAGGCATAAATTGCGACCGTGCTGATCAATAGTGCGAGCCCCTCGATCCGAAGCAGAGTTGAAGGGAGAGACATGCTTTTGGTCAGCGAGTCTTGCTTCACCATAGGTCACCTCATCAAAATTATTATCATTAGCCTTCAAAACTAATTGTAGTAGTCTTTAGATTGCTTGTCAATTCCCGGCATGATTGCGATCATTGAGGCTATATAGACCATCTGATATACTTGATCCATACTAGATTAGAGAGGCTTACATAATGCGAATCGATGTTTTTGCAGACGTAGTGTGCCCTTGGTGTTACATTGGCGAAGCCCGTCTGAAACAAGCACTCCAAATGCAGTCGCAACTCGATGTGGAATTGGTCTGGCATCCTTTTCAACTACGCCCCGATTTGCCACCTCAGGGAGCCGAATGGGGGGCCTTTGCTGCCGAGAAGTTCGGAGATCAGGCAGAAGTGGTATTTGATCACGTGAAGACTGTCGGTGCGGCGGAAGGGCTACACTTCGATTTCTCGAAAGTTGCCAGTGCTCCGAACACTTCGGATGCACATCGCCTCATTCTCTACGCAAGCCAGGTCAATCGAAGTTGGGAAATGGCTACGCGCTTGTTTGAAGCCTATTTCAGCCAAGGCGCGAACCTCAACGATCACGCACAGTTGGCCGCGCTCGCAAGCTCAGTCGGCTTTGACGCGAATGACGTCCACAGCTTTCTTGCGACATCAGAGCTAGCAGGCATCGTCAGCGCCAGCCAAGGCCAAGCCTATCAACTCGGTGTTTCTGGCGTGCCCTTCTTCATCTTCGCAGAGCGCTATGCCGTTTCTGGAGCCCAGCCAGTTGAAGTCTTTAACCGTGCGCTCGACATGGCAAATGAAGCTGCACCCATCTCATAAACATAGGACTATCATGAACGAATCACGACGGCAAATCTTGGAGACCACCACCACACTGCTTGAAGCGCAAGGCTATCATGCTACCGGCATGAATCAGATCATCCGCGAAAGTGGTGCGCCCAAAGGCTCGCTCTATTATTACTTTCCAGATGGTAAAGATGGCCTCACGGCAGAAGCGATCGAACACGCTAGTGCGGCCGTTGTAGAACGCATCCACACAGAATTGGCTGTCATAGACGACCCGGCAGAGGCAATCGGGCAGTTCATCACGAATATCGCCTTCCACGTCGAGGCGTCTGGCTTCAAGACGGGTGGGCCCCTTATGACAGTTGCTTTGGAAACCGCCACGACCAACGAGCGACTCAATTTGACCTGTCGTGCAGCCTACCAGCGTCTAGTCGATGCCTTTGCGGACAAGCTCGACAAGTCTGGCTTGGATGCAAAACAGGCTCAGGAACTAGCTACGTTCATCGTCGCGAGCATTGAAGGCGCTGTACTGCTGAGTCGTACCTATCACAATACAAGCCCTTTGCGCATGATCGGCCGGCAACTAGCGCGCTACATCTCTAACTATCGTCAGTAAACTATGTGAGCTAGATCACTCACCCTAGAAATCACATCACCTATAGAACCAAACAGAGACCCCCGGCTGGGGGTCTCTGTGATAGGGCTTG
>JAADYZ010000570.1 GCA_010092775.1 Chloroflexota bacterium | reverse complement strand
AGATGTGTATAAGAGACAGCCTGTGGCCCAAGAAACCGACTGGCGTCAGCTCGATCAGCGCTTGGCAGGTGGCGCAGGCCAAGAAGATGAAAGCCGGCACCGACAGGTCAATGCCTTTTCCTGTTTGATGATCGGTGGCGTGCTGCTTGGGCTGGTGGCGGGTATCATCATGTTGGTGGTGGGGCTAGGCGTCACCGACTCCAATTTTGCCCTGGATCTAGGAACCGATCCCCCTACGCCAGACCTTGCTGACGTCGATCCGCTGGCAGTGATTCCCTCCGGGCGGATCGATATTGAACTGCCAGATAACGCGACGGTTGAGGTAAGCTCAGCCACCCAATATTATCGTCTGACGGGCACCACGGAAGAACAGATTCAGACGCAGCTCTTTTCGCGAGCCGCCGCCAATCAGCACGCCATCGCCACAACACAGTACACGCTAGACGCCAGTTGGCAGTATCGACAGGCAAGTGGAACCTGTGGCGTCCGCACTGTGATCGTTGGGCTTGATCTACTCTACACCTATCCACAGTGGCGCCCGACCGGTCCCGTGACGACCAGTGTGACCAACACCTGGGAAACCTTCTTTGATCGGGTCGTCGAGCATGAGCAGTATCATGCGGAGGTGGCGCTGTGGTGTGCACGGCGCCTGGCACAGGTCGTGCTGGAAATCCCCAATCAGAACAGCTGCACATCTGTCGATCAACTCGTGCGCACCGCTGTGCAGGACATGTTTGATGAATGCGACGGCTATCAGTGGGCCTTTGACCAAGAGCAAGGCTACATCTCCTTCCCGCCGTAGCAAGTCTTAAACTAAGCTCAGCGAATGTGACGCATCGATAGGCCACTGCGCATGATGTCCACGTGTGTATCGCGTTGAGCGACGGCCAGCGCTCGCTGGAAGCCAGTGGGCAGGACGCGAGTATCCGCATAGCCCACATCGAGGATCATCTGCTCCAGAGTCTTAGGTGTGGGAAAAAACCAGTTCCATCCACCCCGACTGAGGTCTTCACGTTTGCCACCACGCACCGCTCCGGGCCCTTCATAGCTAAGGATTTGCCCCGCTTCATCGAGCATATGCGTTTCGATCAGACTGACGCCACCGTCTTTGAGCGCGTTGAAGGTTAGGCGCAATGCGATCAACGGATCGCTGACGTGATACAGCACGCCGGTAAACAACACGATGTCGAAGGCATCCTGAAAGTCGTCGGTGGTGAGATCATAGAGCGAGAGATGGCGCACCTCTAGACCTTGAATGTCAAAGGCCTGCTTGAGATAGTTAAGGCTGTCGACGTATTTCTTGACCTCCTCAATCGCGACGACTTCAGCTCCAAGCGCACAGAGCGCTAAGCTGGTCCCGCCGGTCCATGCACCGATGTCTAGGATGCGCAAGCCGGATAGGTCCTTGGGCAGCTCTTCGAACACATCGAAGAAGGTGGCCAGCAGGCGCAGGTGCCGATCTTTCATGCGACCCTTCAACTGAAAGCTGCCGAAATCGTGATCGTGCCCCCAGTGAAAGCGGATCGAGAGATCGCGCTGCCGGTCGGGGTCGCTGAAGCCTTCCATCTCATGGTCCACCAAATCGAGATAGCCGCGAATGCTTTGCTCGAATGCATCTGGGCTGACGTTTACTAGGTGATCAGTGGTGTAGCGGCCCATCAGTTCCGATAAGCGTGTGTAGCTTGGGAGGTGGCGTGCAGCCTCCGGGCTTGCAAGGGCAGGATGAGTTTGTTTTGGGCGTTTTTTGAACATAGCGATCAGTATAGCAGGGGCCTTCAGTCGGCCCAAATTCGCCGGTTTGACGCTATAATCTGCACCGCAAAACTAAGGGAAGGATGCCCACGCTATGGCCACCTACGAGCCCGTCATCGGCTTAGAAGTTCATGCTGAACTGCTGACCGAATCAAAAATGTTCTGCCCCTGCGCCGTGGTCGATGCCACCAGCGCAGCCCCGAACCAGCATATCTGCCCGGTCTGCACCGCTCAACCGGGTGCCCTGCCCGTGATCAATCGCCAGGCAGTCGAATACGCCATGATGGTCGGCCTGGCCCTCAACTGCCAAATCAACCGCTTCAACCAGTTCTCGCGTAAGTCCTATTTCTATCCGGACCTGCCTAAAGGCTATCAAATCACGCAGTACGAACATCCAATTGCATCAAACGGCTGGCTCGATATTGAAGTGGCAGGCAGCGACGGCCAGGTCATCTCCAAGCGGATTGGCATCCGCCGGGCGCACATGGAAGAAGACACTGGCAAATCAACCCATGTGGGAGACGCAAGCCTGGTCGATCTGAATCGGGCAGGGGTACCGCTCTTGGAGATCGTCAGCGAGCCGGATTTTCGCTCTGTTGAGGAGATCGAAGCCTATGCGCGTAAGCTGCGTAGCATTTTGCAGTATCTCGGCGTCAATCATGGCGACATGAGCAAGGGCGTACTGCGCTTTGAAGCCAATGTCTCAGTGCGTGAGGCAGGCTCCAACGTGCTGAATACACGCACAGAGATCAAGAATCTCAACAGCATCCGCTCAATGGTGCGCGCTTCACGCTTCGAGATTGCCCGCCAAACGGAAGTCTACGAGAACGGCGGTGAGGTCAAACAGCAAACGCTTGGCTTCAACGAGGTGACCGGCGAGACGCGCAGCCAGCGCAGCAAAGAGACGGCCAGCGACTATCGCTACTTCCCAGAACCCGATCTCCCCCCCTTGATGATCGACCCTGCCTGGGTGGACGAACTGCGGGCCAAGCTCCCTGAACTGCCTGATGCCAAGCGTGGCCGCTTCGTCACGGCGTTTGGCCTATCGGAGGATGATGCCGCTGTCCTGGTCAGCGACAAAGCCATCGCAGATTACTACGAAACAGGACTGAAGGCTAAGGGTGATCCGCAAAAGCTGGCAAATTGGATCACGATTGAGTTGTTCCGCTATCTGAACGAAGCGAATCTGGAAATCACCGATCTCAAGGTCGGCCCAGCACAGTTGGTGGCCTTGATCAACATGGT
This sequence comes from Chloroflexota bacterium, assembly GCA_010092775.1. GTDB lineage: Bacteria > Chloroflexota > Anaerolineae > Aggregatilineales > UBA3940 > TC-71. The sequence goes on along the minus strand of JAADYZ010000570.1, from coordinate 1,087 downwards.
CGAAGATGGCCAGATCAACAACAATACCGCCAAAGATGTGCTGGCGATCATGCTGGAAGACGGTCGCGAGGCGGCACCGATTGTTGAAGAAAAGGGCTGGGGCCTGATCAGCGATACGTCCGAGCTCGAAGCGATCATCGACAATCTGATCGAGGGCAATCCTGACCCTGTGCATAGCTACCTGGGCGGCAAAGAGGGCTTGCTGGGTTGGTTCATTGGCCAGGTCATGAAGGAAACCAAAGGTCAAGCTGACGCTGCGCTGGTCCGCGACCTGTTTGCCAAAAAGTTCGACACCCTGCGCGAGCAGTCTTAGGCGGCTGACGATGAGCCTGGTTCAAGCCTGCAACGCCTGTGGCATCCTGATCAACAGCGGACTGGATCAATGTGTCTATTGTGGGTGGCGGCCCGCCCGACCCTATAGCGATAGCCAGGCCGAAGCACGCATCCGCGAGATACAAACTGCTTTGGCTGGCCCACCACAAGACATCGAGAGCGCCTTTGAACTGGCGCGGCTGCATCTGCGGTTGGGTAAGAATGCCCTGGGCATCATGCATCTGCGAACTGCGTTGAACATGGCTCCGGGCGAGCCACAGATTCGCATTCTGCTGGTACTGGCCAGTGCCAACGCCAACGGACCACTGCCCATTGGGATACAAGACGAGGCCCTGCCGCATCTCGAATGGTTAGAGACGACCCACCCCAGACGCTATGAGACGCGCTGGTTAAGCACTTATCATCAATTGTGGGGCATGTACGATCAACAGCAGTGGGAGCGTGGCGAGACGTTGGGGGCGCAAGCCATCGTCGACTTCCCGGAGAACGCGCTGCTGCACTACGTGTATGGCTATGTACTGCTGCGCCCTCAGGCCAAAGCCGATAAGCGCAGCCTGGCACGCTTTGATGCTGCCCTGCTGGCAATGAAGCTGGCCGCTGACCTCAATCCTCGGCTCAGCACGCCGCCACAAAACATTGAGGCCATCCAGCAGCAAATCAGCGTTTGGGAGCAAGGATAAGGTCATGCCAATTACGATGAGCTGCCCCGCCTGTGGTGCCCCCATCGAGCGCAGCCAACTGCGCTGCCAATACT
>JAADYZ010000569.1 GCA_010092775.1 Chloroflexota bacterium | reverse complement strand
TTGCACCTGGCCAGTTGGGCTGGCCCAGGCCACCGCCGATACCAGGCGGGCACTGCGCTTGGGTTCGTCTTGTAACACGTCGAGCAGGCCCTCCCGCCCATGCACGCGCAGATACTCACAAGTCTGCAAACCTGGGTGTCCTTCCAGGGCATCGACATGCAGCATGGTCATCTCTGTGACGACGGGCAAGCCAACCTGCCGGGCCAGTTCAGCCGCCTGATGTTGGGTAATCCCAGACGGTGAGCGCTCCGGATGAGGTGGGGCGGGCATCCCCGAAACGCCATATGCAGCCAGACCGTCTATCAAGTCAACTGGCGCGCTCAGCCAGTCGATCACAAAGGCCAGGTGGTCAACCGTTTCCATATGGGCAGACATCATAATCAGTGGGTGCTTGGGCATGGCTGCATTCTAGCCCATAACGCCGCGATCTATCAAGATCAGGCGGCTTTCAGCGCGCGAAAAACAAAGCCCCTACCACGCAGTGTGGCAGGGGTTGGGTGATTGTTATTTGGCGCGTTCGAGTGTGCGCTTGGCATGTTCGAGCGCTTGGTCAAGCGATTCGAAGTGTTCGACCTTGACGCCACCATACTGCTGCTGCCCCATGCTGTTGGCCAGCAGCCGCACCAGCGGGCCGCTGCCGACCAGGATGTTGGTCAGCTCGGCGTTCCAGACGGAGCCGCCACTCGGGCCGTTACGCAGGGCGCTCGCCATGCCGATGACCAGGTCGCTGAAATCGACCTTGGCCACCGACAAATCCGAGATGACGGTGATCGGCAGGCTTAACTGGTGGCTATCGATCAGGTCGTCTACCTGACGGCGGACCTCGGCCGGGTCTTCAATGACGTCGATTGGCGGGGTCAAAATCTGTCAAAATCACCCCCCGCTCGTCGATCAGTTGGCAACTTACACTCATGGTTCCATTCCTTTCGTCCGCAAGCAGCGTGACATGCGGACATTGGAATATAGAACCAGCGGGCCCGTCACCCATCAAGAAGATATAAAGAAGCCCTCAAAAATGCATAAAGGATTAACGCGGATGGACCCTTAAGTCCTCACTGGCAAAAGCGATCGCTTCTTCAAGGGTCTCAAAAACATGGACCGGAATGTGGCCATATTGCTTCTGCCCCATGCTGTTGGCCAGCAGCTTCAGCAGTGGCGCCGTGCCAACCAGGATATTGGTGAAATCAGGGTCCCAAACGGAGCGGCCATCGCGCACGTGGGAAATGGAGTTGGCCATCCCGATGACGAGGTCGCTGAAGTTCGGCTTGACTTCGGATAGCTCAGCAATCACATAGATGGGCGGAGTGAAGCCCTGCGCCTCAACAATCGCGACCACATCTGCGTGGGCGTCGAAGGGGTCACGGATGATGTCAACGGGGGCTTTGAAGCTGCAAACAATTATCGGCGCATCACCGATTTGCTCGATATGATACGGCATCAGACAAACTCCCTTGATTCTTTTGTCCCTGTAGCTAAGCTAACCATAACAGATCGCAATGACTTTTCATGGTTTAGCCGGTATTCATACGGAAAACCAACCGAACAAGGCGGGCAACTATGACGATGGTCACAGTCCGTGTGATCCACAATGAACAAGAAACGATTATCGAGCTACCTGCTGGAGCCAATCTGCGGCGCAGCCTGCTGGCCAACGGCTTCACACCCTACACGACGATCACGCGCAATCTGAATTGCGGTGGACGCGGACTCTGTGCGACCTGCGGGGTGTGGATCGATGCGGGTATACCGGCCCCCACTCACTGGCACGATCAGCTCGCCGCCCGCTTCGGCTATCCGCGCCTGTCCTGCCAGATCAGCATCGATGCCGATATAACCGTGCGGCTGGTGGATGACAAGGTGATCTGGGGCGGCCCACGCAAAGACCGCCGCTATCGCCATCCGGCGGGGGATGGGGCGCACAATCGCGCACAGCCCTAGCCGAAGCGGGAACGAGTCTGATCAAGCTGCGTTATGATAGACAGGAAAGGCATGATCTAAGGCGAAAGCCCCCATGAGTCACGATCAACACACCCAACCTATCCGGCGGCCTGATGTGGATCAAACGCGTCAAACACAGTCACCTGACCCACATCGATTGCTCACGCAGCGCAATCCACGCGTAGCAGACCTGCCACCGGTCGAGCCAGCTTATTATGATCCCGCGCCACCGACCCAGGTCCATCAGCCGGTGGATGTCGCAGCAGACCTGCCTTCAGGTCGGCGCAAGGGTCGCGCCCCCCGCGCCATGTTGTTGGGCACGGCCAGCGCCGTAGTCGCAGTCGCGGCGGTCCTACTGATCGCTGCGCTGGGCTACTATAGCTACTTTCAGGTGACCAATCGGATTGTGCCGGGGGTATCGGTTGGCGAGGCGCAACTGGGCGGCCTGAACCACGAGCAAGCCGTCGAGGAATTGAACCTGGTCTGGAACATTGAGCAATCCTTGACGATCAGCAACGGCCAGCAAAGCTGGTCTGCCGCCCCGTCTGAGTTCGGCCTCGCGCTCAATGCCCAGGCAACCGCTCAAGCCGCGCTCGATTACGGGCATGGCGGGCCGTTGTTCAGCGAGATCAGCGATTTGATCGAATCGAGCATCTGGGGTCAGTCGATCACGCCTGTAGTC
>JAADYZ010000014.1 GCA_010092775.1 Chloroflexota bacterium | reverse complement strand
GGTTGGTTGGCTGAGGCAAAAGGCGAGATGATGTTCCCGATACCTGCGGGTTGCATCTGGCCACTAGCATAGCGCCATAAGGCGTCGGCAGGCATCAGCAGGCTGGAGGCGATGCCCAGGTCTTGGGCGGTCTGCGAACCCATCAGGGCACCGATTTGCTCCACCCAACTGCCGATGAAGGCGACAGCATAAAGCATAAAGACGAAGACGCCGTTTGCCAGGGTGCTCACAATCGTGCTGCCGAAAAGCGTGAGACTGAGTACCGTCAGGCCCTCTAGCACGATGATCGCCCAGCCGATCAGTAGATTGGGGGGCAGATAACCACTGATGAAGAAGACGGACAGGACCACCCCAGCCATGAGCATGGTGGTGTAGAGCGTGACGAGCAGCGCGTAGCCGATCCACTTGCCTAGCACGATCTGCCAGCGCTGCAAGGGTTTAGAGGCGATGGCATGGATGGTATTGGTCTGGACTTCCGAGGAAATTGCACCGACCGAGGTCAGGATGGTCACCACGATGACCAGGAAATTCATGACGTATAAACCGGCCATCAAGATGGCGTTGTTGAACTGCTCAAGGATTTCGTCGGTAGCGAAGCCGGGAATGCCCCCCGCACCGGTGAGGGCCTGCTGGGTGAAATCGCGGTAGGCGAAGAAGTAGCCCAGGGCAAACAGACCGACAAAGACGGCACCCAGCCCCAAGCCCACCCATAGCAAGCGGCGGCGGCGCGCTTCGCGGAAGGTCAGGCGGGTGATGACCGAAAGCTGATGAATCGGAGAAACATCCTGGATGAGGGGTTGAAGGGCGCTGCTCATAAGGTCTGTTCCTCCAGGATCGGTTCACTAGGACGAGCACCGTTGCCATGAGCTTGATCATCCTTCATGATGGTCACGAACAACTCCTCCAAAGAGAGCGGTTGCTGCGCGATCGCGTAGACGCGCACACCCTGCCCAACCAACCAGGCATTCATATCAGGTAGGCGGTCTTCGTCGCTCAGCATCATGCTGACCTCGCGTTCGTCTGTCTGTTCGATGCGCTCTCCCCAATCGCTCAGATCATTGAGCAGGTTCGGTGTGATCTGACCGAGCTTGAGCTTGACCCGCACGACGCCGCCTGCCAGTTCATCGATGCTGCCCGAGCGGACGACCTGCCCACGCCGGATGAAAGCGACTCGGTCGCAGGTGACTTCGACCTCACTGAGTAGGTGGGAATTGAGAAAGACCGTTGTACCCTCAGCACGAGCGGCGCGAATGACATCGCGGACGAGCAAGCGGCCAAAAGGATCAAGACCGGAGGTCGGTTCATCCAGAAAGACCAGGGCCGGGCGATGCAGCAGCGACATGGCTAAGCCGATGCGCTGGAGCATCCCCTTGGAAAAGGTGCTCAGACGCTTCTGGGCGGACTCTGCCAGGCCGACCTGTTCGATCAAGCCTGGGATGCGGGCCTTGCGATCGGCCTTGCTCATGCCGTAAAGCTGGCCATGCAGATCGAGAAATTCGTCGGCACGCATCCATTCGTGGAAGCGGAAGTGCTCTGGGAGGAACCCAACCCGTTTTCGGGAGCGAGTCGTGCCAATGGGCTCGCCTAGGATGCTTGCGCTGCCCGCTGTAGGCCCCACAAGGCCCAACATCATCTTGATTGAGGTGGTTTTGCCTGCGCCGTTAGGGCCGAGATAGCCAAAGACCTCGCCACGCCCGACGGTCAGAGTCAAGCCTTCGACGGCCACCTTGCCGCCATCATAGACTTTGCGCAGCTCGAAGGTCTGGATTGCTGGTTGACTGTCACTCATGATTCGTTGCCACTTTCAATGCTGTCACATCATTCCGTATCGTATCGACTATAGCAGTCAATGGATAGGGATGCCCCACTCCCTGTATACGGGTAAGTTTCTATTGCGTTGCAGCGCATTCATCGCTAAGGTGAGGCGTCCGACAATCTGTCGATGAGGGAAAGTGACATCATTTCAGCCGCGTAACCACTGGGCCGGACGCGGTTAGATATGGAAAGGGTAAGATTGTATGGCTTGCACTGTTGAACTCCTCCCCGATATCCCTGCTGTTTTGCTCACCTTTACAGGTGTCTATGATGTCGACGAGGCACGTCAGGCGAGTGACCACGTTCACGAGCTGACGCAGCACATGGATGGTCCCCTGTATCGCATCTCGGATGTCTCGGCGCTTGCCTGGAGCTGGGATGAGATGGTGCAGGGTTTCTCTCACCACATCCAACATGCGCCAGGGTCGATTTCCGATCCGAAGTTCGTGCCTATGCTGGTCGGTGGCGGCCACATGAGCGAGATATTTGCCCAAGGCATGCAAGAGGAGGTTTATGGCGGCGTCAAGACTTATGTCTTTTCGACCATCGACGACGCGCTGGCCTTCATCCATGAAGAGATCGGTGTGTGAAGGGGCGGGGCGCAGGCGATGCTCGCTTGCGCCCCGCCTTTGATTGCTACAGTCGGCTTTCTATCTGACGTTTGAAGCCCTCGACATCGCGCAGCAGCCAGGCAATGGCATCACTGCCTCCCCTGTCATCCTGGTAAACCACTTTCAAGAGCGGCCCTGCGCTGGTCCCTTTACCCAAAAAGCTGGGAACGGTCTCGATCTGGGTAATCTGGCGGAGCGGGATGTGGTACTCCGTGTGTGGTGCCCATTTCTCGAAGAACAACTCGCTGTTTGTCAGCACCAGCGTGCCGTTGCCTCGGACCTGTGCCATCCCTAATGATTCCTGGCCAAAGAAATTCGCACTGACGATGGTCACAGCGCCGGGAAAGCGGGCCTTGGCAGCGTCGGCCCGGCGCTTCGCCAATAGGGCAATCAAAGCAAAAATCAGGGTGAAGACCAGTGCTAAGCCCAGTAATAGGGCGCCGATGAAGATCAGCAGCGAGGGCAAGGCCATGCCGATTTAATCCTGTTGTGCGTTATGCGCATCTTACAAAAGCGTATCATAGGGCCGAATCAGTGTCAATTGGGGTGGGTGATAGGGCCAAATTCCTATCAGGGTCTGGTAAGATTCCTGCTATAATGGATGAGATAGCAATGTGTCTCTTTAGATCAAGGAGGTTGAAGCACCCTCAGAACGACAACTAAATGACTGCGCCAACGCAACTTTTTGGCGCCGCGTGTGCTAAGTCAAACGCTAGTTCGCACTTATCACTTGTTATGAAAGGTCGCGCATGGAAAAGCTATTATTTCGACCTACAGGAAAGCACCGCGGTCAGGCCCTGGTTGAGTTTTCACTCACCCTGGTGATTTTCCTGTTTGCCCTCATCATGATCATCGAGTTCTCTCGGGTCATGTTCGGATACGTGACGCTGCAAAACGCCACGCGTTTAGCGGCTCGTTACGCTGTCACGGGTCAATCTGACCCCCTATACATCGCTGACCCCCTTGCAGGTTGGAATCCCCAATCGGCTGATGGCAGCGCCGATCCCAACGATGGATTGGACGCTGGCTTCGAAGGTGGGCCACTGAACTACATCGCCCCCTGTGAGCCACGCTTCACCGATGAATCGGTGGGAGATGTGACCACCTCTTTCGGCACGCTGAATGTCGGTACTGCAGGCGTTGACACGGGCGACGTGGAGTTCTGGCAGCCTTATCGCAACGCTCGAACTTGTTCGATTGAGGCGGCTGCACTGCGGCTGATGACTCCGCTCAACTTGAATGAAGCCGCTTTTGTAGCGCAGGTCGAGCAGGAGTATTCCGGCAGTCCTGTCAACGCTGAAGAGGCTCAGCTCATTCCGGGCTATTACGATATCTCGGTTCGTGGCGCAGGGCCTTTCATCCCTGAAACAACGGATTCGCAGATCATTGGGCCTTACCAGTCCTATGTGCTGCCACAGCCACATCCCATCCCCTGCAATGAACTCCCGACCTCCGCGATCGTACGCGACGGGAATGGCGACTGCTTGTGTGAAGATGGTTCGGGTGGATCGGAAGTCTGCACTGCGGGCGATACCGATTACATCTGGCAGGAAGCCTACTTGACGGGTGGCTTTGGCGGCCGCCCCAGCCAAGTCGTGACGGTACAGGTTTCCTACCGCATGCCGCTCATCACGCCGGTGTTGAATCAGTTGGTGCCGAACCAATCGATCCTGCTAACCGGTACGACCATTGCTATCAATGAAGACTTTGGCGCGACGGGCCTGCTGCGTGAAGCGGTGCTGCCGCCAGAAGTTCCTGAAATCCCCACGCTGGGTGCATCGGAAATCACAGCGACGGCGGGTCTGGTGGATGCTCAAACCTTCCCCGTTCTACTGGCCGAGCCCGATCGCTTCAACCTGGGCAGCTACGACCTAGACGACGACCCCGGTGGTACAGGTCTGCCCATTGTGGAAGACCCCAATCCGGATTTCGTGTGGAACGCGGCTATCCAGGAGGATGTCGGGGGTAACCCGATCGGGATTGTGCAGCAGTATGGTGTGTACTACCGGGTTGACGGTGGTTCCTTGCAGCTACAGGCTTTCCTGGCGGCAGATGTATGTACACCCGCTCCCCCATACACGCCGACACCACAGTGTCGAGTGGAGTTGGATACCTTCCAAGAAGGATCAACCGTGGAGTGGTGGGTCATCGCTCGTCAGCTCTCCGATGCTGGTTTGCCACCGGACGGTGTGACCATCCCGCCGGGTTCGGAAATGCAATTCAGCCAGGACCCTGCTAGCCCAGGCCCGCTGGAAACCTTCTCCTTCGTGGTCAAATTCCCGACGCTCGATCCTGTTCGACCGATCAGCCCGGGTGTTGACAGCCAGGACACCACTTTCGACTTTGTAGCGGAGCCGCAAGGCCCGACGATCACAAGCGATAATCCGACCTTTGTGTGGGAAGATCAAAGTGTAGCAGAAGAATATCGTCTGAATGTTCAGACGAATGGTGCCTCTCGTATTGAGGTGGCCAAGTTGCGCTACATCAAGGGCAACCCATTGCTTACCTGTACGCCCGGAGCGCCTGATCAATGCGCGGTCTCGCCGGTCTTGGATCTGATCAATGGCCCTTATCGTTGGGGTGTGGACGCGCGCGACCCGAACCAGTTTGTCCAGCGTCTGCGGACCTGGTTCTGGTTTGTGGTAGACGCCGGTACGGGTTTTGCCTCCGCACCGGAAACGCCGCTTCTAGTCTCACCAACCAATGGCGATATCGTTCCAACGAATGACCCAACTTTCGAGTGGATACCAGCCGATCGCACCGAATTCTACACCCTGCAGATCTGGGATGAGTTTGGCGCTGAGGTGATTTCGCTCCCCTATGATGTCAGTGCGGTACCTTGCACGACGACCTGCCAGGTATCGCCGGTGTTGAGTTTGCCAGCTGGCCTCTACACCTGGCGCATCGTGGCAGCGAACTCGCAGGGTTCAACCGCGTCTAGCGTGTGGGACTTCGAGATCACTCAGGCGCTGCCAGGTGCACCACAGCAAGTCACGGCGATTGCGCCAGTGGGGAACGTCGCGCCTGACCCAAGGCAGCTCTTCACCTGGCATGTGCCGGATGGCGATGTGGTCACCCAGTACGAAATCGTCATCAAGGGTGCACCTACCTTCGTCGATCCCCGGCGCTATGTCCTCTATGACTCGCTCAACCACTTCACCTGTACAGACATTGCGGGGGCATTCACTGAGTGTCGGATCACAACCGCAGGTGCGGCTGAAATCATGTTGATCGCCAATGGTACCTATGAGTGGGCGGCGCGTGGACGCAGCGACAGTGCTGGCCCTGGCCCCTGGAGTGTCGGTATCGTCTTCTGGACAGGCGCTTCAACCCCACCAACGGTCGGGTCTCCGCCGCCCTTAAGCATGCCGACCGAGACACCTGGCTGGCAGGATGGCATCTTCCAGAACATGTATCTCAACATTGGCGACACGGCCTGCCCCGCTGTCGACTACCTGGGCTACACCTGGGCCTCACAGACCGCGAACGTCGGGTTGCAGACGACGGCTGGCACCCAATGGGGGCTGGTGCAGTCTGAAAATCCGCGTAACTCAAGTACCGGACATGGTATCCGCTCCCTGCTGCCCTACGCACCCCTACCCGTACCGGTTGGTGCAATCGACGCAACTGGCGGCAGCCAAGTGCTGCCCTTCGAGACGAACGGTCCAGGTCACCTGTTCTCCTGCCGTACTTGGGGCGCCGACATGACCTACCGCTTTGTCGGTCTGCCTGAGGGCTACGAATACCGCATCACCTTGGGCTTTGCCGAGACCTGGGCAACCAGTGACAACGCGCGTGTCTTCTCGATCGATTGGAGCCGCGATCAGTCAGCCTGGACACCAATCCTGACGGACTTCGACATCTTCGAAACCGCTGACCTCGCCGACGGCGTAGACGACGGCAGTGGTCACGATGTGGCCATCGCGCACACCGATCTGATCTCACTACCTGGTACTGGATCGACGGATCTCTACTTGCGCTTGTACGCCTCAACCAATAATGCGATGCTAAGTGCAATTTCGCTTGAACTGAGCTGCCCGATCGGGTCGGCACCGAATTGTGAAGTCGAACCCTAGTCAAAACGCAAACCCGTAAGTAAGGCTGCCTACCGAACCGCTTCGGTGGGCAGCCTGGGATCAATTTTGAGAAACACCATGCAGACTCGTGTAAACGCTCCAGCCAACAGCAGCGCTGACCCAGCCCCTGAAGACGACGTTCAGGTTGAATGGATCGTTGCAGCAGGACTGGGTGGCCTGTTGGTGATCGCGCTCTTCGTGATTGCCGGCATCCTGGTGGCACGTGCGCGTCAGGCGGCGGTGACCCCGCCACCGATCGAACAGACACCGCGTGTGTCCTTCGACATCCTGACTGCGCGTGAAGCCTACCCGGAGGCCTTGGAGATCGCGCGGCAGGTCGAAGCGGGGGCGCAGCTTGTCAGCGCCGCCAGCGCCTGGACGCCTGTGATCAACCTGGAGCAGCTACGCGCCGGACGGTCCGGCTGGACTTTCCACTTCTACTTGCCCTCACGTGCAGAACTGGCCACAGTCGTGGTTGATCTGGGTGGGGAGGTGAGTATGGTGGAAACCCAGTTGTGGGATTCGCTGCCGCTGCTGATTGAAGATGATGGCTGGGCCCTGGACAGTTCTCAGGTGATGCCACGCTTCTTTGATCAATGCGGGAGCTTGGTCGAGACCCTTCCCGAACCCCTGGTTGAGGCGCGGCTGTCTGCCGCAGCTAACCTGGGTAGACTGCACTGGCGGGTCACGCTGATTGAAGTGGACAACCCGTCCACGGTGTTATGTGAACTCAATGTCGATGCTACTACCGGTCAAGAGAGGTAAGAGAACGATATGATCAATGATATGTTACGGCTATGGGATCGGCTGACGACAGACGCCGACACGCACAGCCGCTCTGAAAACGCTCAAAGTCTGGTCGAGCTGGCACTCGTACTGCCGCTGCTCCTGTTCATCCTCTCGGGGGTGTTGGAGATCGGCAATATGCTGGTTTATCAGAATCGTGCTGAAAACCTGGCGCGCGAGGTCGCGCGTAGCCTGGTTGATGCACCCGACGGCAGTATGGACAGCAATATCGCCCGCATGGCTGAGCAGTCCCCCGCGATGGATGAAGAGTTCTTGAATGTGTTTGTGATCCGCCCAGTGTTCAATAGTGCATCGGATGGCAGCGGCGTCGAATGGCTCAATCAGCATGGAACCAACCCCTGGGGCTTAGAGGAAGACGGCGATGTCGTTGAGCCTAACTGCATCTTTGGAACGGCCAATGGCTGCCCAAGCAGCGCCGACCCGGAAGCGGTACCTGACCCACGTTTGCAACCCGCTGATCCGTTGACCGACCTGTTGGAGTTGTCTTTTGACGACGCTCCTGTGGCGGGTACTCAACTCGCCGGGACGCAGTTTGTCATCGTGGTGGTGCGCTACGACGCCTCTACCTTGTTCCGCTTTAACTGGCCTGGCCAGACCTTGAATGTCGAGACGACGGGTGAGGGGCGCGTCCCGCTGCGGGCCTACGGTATGTTCCGCCAGGAAATCGAAGATCAGACCCTGTCGACCTTCCAGAGTGGCTGCCCCGCCTTCCCGGTGGGTGTGTCTCGTGATACCTTACTCCCGCCAGCCGCTCCACCTGTTGCACCGGGCGAAGTCGTGAATATCAGCATGTCCGCAGGCGTTGGTTTAGGCGAAGGAGCATACCTGCGCTGGCGCTTTGATGGCCCCAACCCGATCCCGGTTGCCTGGGACCCGGCCAATATCGTGACGACCAATGACCCGAATATTGGCTTCCAGGAGTACGCGGCAACCAGCTCGCCGGAGCGTCCACCCTTCCCCGATCGCGACCTGCACAAAGGTGACTGGGTGCTTGAACATGTCGGTGGGCAGCCCAACCAAGCCCAGATTGATGCGATTGTGGGGGCCCAACGTTTGTTGCTTGTTGTGGTCTATGATCAGAAAGAGCAGCATTTCCTCGATACAGGCAATGGGGAAACGGGCGACACGCTGCATCAGAATCCTCGGCCTGCTTTCCTGGTCGACTCCTTTGCGCGTGTTCGCCTGAGTGAGGGTTCAATCCCTGGCACTCTGCGCATTGAGTTTGTACGTTTCGATAATGGCTGTGGTAATGATGTGGAGAATAACTAGTGATGGAAGAGACTCAAACCATGACCACTCTATTCCGACAGCAGATGGCTTCGTTCTTCTGCGTTGAAGAAGAGGAGGCTGAAAGCGGTCAGCTTCTGATCTTGCTGGCCTTCTCGATGGTGGGTCTGCTGCTGGCGGCTGGCCTGGCCCTGGACAGCGGTATCTTGTTCATGCGCCAGGCAATGCTCGACCGCGCAACGGACGCTGCGGTGCTGGTCGGTATTATCGACCTGTACCATGCGGACAGCGATGTGTTAGACGACCGCCTGAACGCCGCCAATCAGCGTGGTGTGCAAACGATGGCCCTGAACGGGGTTGTTCTAGGTGGCCCTGCTGAGGGTCTGGAGGACATCGCCAATCCCGGCTGCTACATCGATCCAGAAGACCCAGACAGCGGCTATGCTGACCCCGTGGCCATGCCAGGCAATCCCTTGTTTGAAGTGGTCGAATACTGTGGCGATCAGCGCGTGGGGCAGTTCCCCGGCGCTATTCGCTACTACATCGAAACGCAGTGGAACTCTCCAACCTTCTTCATGCGCCTCGCTGGCTTCGATACGATCCGGCTGCGCTCTGCTGCGGAGGCCGAGTACTATCCCTTCGTGGAAATCCTGGCCAGTTCTTTAGGGCAGCAGGGTGTGCTGAAGTCCTCGATCCAGGCGGTGTTTGGCCCTGGCCAGCAGCGATCCTTTGGCGACGCCTTCTCGCCCGTGAGCATGAACGGTGTGGATGACATCAACAACCTGGACAACGAAGCGCTTGCTCCGGATAACCCGGAGTGGTTTGAACGGCGCGGCTCAATCGACTATCGCATCAACGTTCCGCCGGACTACAGCCCAAACGAACTGCGCGTCGAACTGTTCGACCCAGACAGTCTGAGCCGACCTGGCAATGCGACCGATGACGTGTGGCGGCGTGGTGACCTCACCCGTACGGCCTACTTCGTGCCGCAGACCTGGGTCGATCCGGGTGGTCTGTCCTATACCGGCCCGTGGCCACCCCGTTGGGATGACTTGAACAATGCTGACAAGGATGCTGTCGCTGTTGCCAACGGTTTCCCCGGCGGTCGGTCCGATGTCGAAGCGGACCTGGATGCTAATCTCGATTTGCTAATCGACCCGAACCCACCGACCAAGACCAACGACAATCAAGCTTGCACCGCAAGCGCAAATGACACCTGCATCCGGGCTATTCCCGGCCTGGAGACTGAAGAAGCCCTGCGTAACGACAATCCGTTCTGGTTCTATCGCACGGACGAGTATCGTCAGCGCGGCGGCGGTGGCAGCGCAGTGTTCAATCGTACTCCCATTCTGTTCCGCCTGTCCTACTTCCGTTAGCTGCCATATGGTACGTTGGTGGAGCGTGATATTGCCTACTACATCAGTGGTGTTGATGATACCCCTGACGGGCGCCGCGCTGATCTGACCGATCTGCGCTGGATCAGCCCGCAGGTAGCTAGCAACCCGACCAGTATGCGCGAGTTCGAGCCGATCGAGGTCTTCGGTGGTGACCCTTGTACGGATGTCTGGCTGCAAGATGAGGACCCACGTACCTGGTGGTACAATCTTGACCCGACTGTTGCTGATGCCAACTCTGGCCCTGGCCAGATTGCCAACTTGTGCACGACTCTGGTCGATTTCAGTGACTATCAGGCCACTGTGCCGAACTACGCCTCTCTATTGGATGAGTTCACCGAATCGATGACAGGCCCTGGCAGTTGGGGCGAGCTGGACGAGGAACCTGTTGTGCTGGCTGAGGACTGCTTTGCCTTCTGGACGGCCCATGCTGACTTCAGCGCCGCTAACCCAACAGGCAACCAGGATGGTATTCTGGATGCGGATGAGATCTTCAACGTGACCAGTTCCAGCATGTCGTCTAACTACTTTGAGATCTACAACGCGAATAACGTCTATACTACGGCGGAAGAACCCTGCACGGATCATGGTGGACCAGGGCGCGGTGATTTCACTGTCGACCTGACCGACGACACACCAGACATCTATGTGGACTCGTCGGGCAACCGCTCGATCTTCCTGGAAGTGCGTCCGCTGCGCGGCCATACCGAGAATCAGTATGACATCTGGGCAGGCCCACCCCCCACAACGGGTCCGGACTATCAGGCCCCCATCGGGGTGAATGCGCGCAACATGTACGTGTTCCACAGCTTTGTAAATAGTGGTGAGTTCCCGAGTGTTGAGCAGCTCAAGAGCACGGATAACGTCAATGTGTTTGCAATCGGCTACATTCCGCTGAACGCTTTCGCTGCCCAAGGCTTGAGTAGCAACATCCGAGTTGACATCGAGCTGACCTATGTGAGTGCGCAGTTCGCCGGGCAGGATATGAGCGTCGAGTTGTACGACCCCGACGCGGGTGCGGCTGGCCCAGTGTACTTCTTCTTTGAAGAGATGCCCTTGCCAGACTGGCACTTGTGCTACGGCGACAGCGCCAACGACTGTCAGGATGATCCACCGATCCCAATGGCTCGGGAAGGTCCAGACAACATCCCGACCAATGCGGACAACGACGGTAACGCCAGTGACGACTGGGCAAGTTTCGAGTTCCAAATCCCAACCCAGGATCAGGGCTTCCCAGGTAGTCTGCTGTCTTTCAACTACAACCCAGGTGGTAACGACTCTTACGGTATCCGTATCACCGTGACCAGCCGTCCCTTCCTGACGCAGTAATGATCGAGACAGTCTAGCGAAAAGAGCCACTCTCAGCATGAGAGCGGCTCTTTTGATTCAAGTTGGGGGACAGGCGTGGCTAATCCAGTTTGAAGTTAGGAGAGATGGCGTTGAAGCCGGTCAGCTCACGGCCCAGGATCAGCAGTTGGATTTCGTTGGTGCCCTCGTAGGTGTAGATCACCTCGGCATCGAGCATCAGGCGGGCGACGTGGTTATCAATCAGGATGCCGTTGCCACCCAGCACCTCGCGCGCCAATTGGGTGACATAGCGAGCCTTCTTGGCATTGTTGTACTTGGCCATCGAGGCCATGCCCTCGCTCATTTGCTTCATGCCCATCATGTTAGCAAGCTGTAAGCAGATCAACTGCATCAGACTGACTTCGGTCGCCATCTCGACCAGCTTCTGCTGGATCAATTGGAAACCGGCAATGGGCTGACCAAACTGTGTCCGATTCATGGCGTAGTTGAAGGCGTGCTCGAAAGCGCCGCTCGCCACGCCAGCCGCCTCCCAGGAGACGCCGTAGCGGCCCATCACCAGCACCTTGCCGACATCCTTAAAAGAGCGGGGCTTTGCCAGGCGATTCTCAGCCGGAACTGCGACATTCTCCAGGGTGATGTCGGCGTTGAGAACGGAGCGCTTGCCGATTTTGCCCCAGATATTCTCGATGGTGAGGCCCTCGGTGTTCTGCGGATCCTCGATCACATAGCCACCGAACTCGCCGTTTTCATCGCGAGCCCAGATGATCAGCAGATCGGAGATAGATGCATTGCCGATCCAACGTTTGGCGCCGTTCAGGACGTAGTGATCGCCGTCGCGGCGGGCGGTAGTCTTGATGTTTACTGCGTCCGAGCCTTGATCGGGTTCAGTCAGGCCGAAAGCGCCGATCTTCTCCAGGCGGCTCATGGGGGGCAGCCAGCGCTCACGCTGCTCATCGGAGCCTAACAGCCCGATTGAACCCATCGCTAGGCCGGAATGGACCCCATAGAAGGTGCTGATCGAGCCATCAACGCGGGCCATCTCGTACATCACCAGGCCCATCTCCAATGGATCGAGTCCGGCGCTGTCAAAGCCACGGATCAGCCCCCCCAGGATACCGAGGTCCTTGATTTCCATCGCTAGCTCGCGCGGGAATTCGGCCTTTTCCCAGTACGGGTTGATGTTGGGCAGCACGCGGTTGACCATAAAATCGCGAACTTTGTCGCGGGTGGCGCGCTGCTTCTTGTTCATAAAGTTTTCAATCTTGAAGAAATCGAAGCCATGCATGGCGTTTTCATCGACGCTGGTGGCTTCGTCTGCAACGAGTGTCATTCGGTTAACCTCTTTCGCATAAATCGGGCATACGTTGCTGATTGTTCGGGGAAAGGTACTTGAAGATTTTACCGTTTTTGGACGTGTTGTACAGTTATGTGGCTCGGCTATTTGGTAAGATTCGGGCAGGCTATTTCGTCCATCAAATGAGAATGAGAACGCATCATTGGTGAAGGAGAATGGGATAATGGCTAAAGCAGTCTGGAATGACATTGTACTGGCGGAAAGCGATAGTACGGTGATGGTCGAGGGGAATCACTATTTCCCGCCGGACTCCGTAAAGAAGGAATACTTCGTGGCTAGCGACTACAGCACCACCTGCCCCTGGAAGGGTGTGGCCAGCTACTACACCGTTGTGGTTGATGGTGAAGAGGCCAAGGATATCGCCTGGACTTACGCTACCCCCAAGGACGCTGCCAAGCACATCAAGGATCACTTTGCCTTTTGGCGCGGTGTACGCGTCGAGGGCTAAAGCCAAACCCGATTTCTCAAAAGGAGTCGCGCTGTACGACTCCTTTTTGATTCTTAAGGGTGGGCTGGAGACTGCCGGGTTGGGGCTATTGGAAGGCCAAGCTGAATTCTGCCGCGATCTGCTGACAAATGACAGACCACCAATCCACGCTGGCCGGGCTGCGCAGCAAGTGGGCTGTCTGATTGCTATCGCTGGCACCCAGGCCAGGGGCGAGCGGCTTGACGCCGTCTTGTGCCGCCAGGTGAGTGACCAGCGCATCTTCGAGGCGGCGCGGGTCTGCGATGATCAGCAGGTGGCTGAGCTGAGCTTGAGGGTGATCCAACAGGTAGTCAACGTGCCAGTGCAGCGTTTTGGGGCGGGGTGGACCGAAGCTGCTGCCCCAGCCTATCGTGGCGAAGCATCGCAACAATTCCATGCGGATGAGGTGTGGATTGTCCAGATCTGTGCGAGACGCATGGCGCAGCAGCCGCCAGGGCAGGCTGCCCCCGCCCGATTTGGCCAGGGCTGACCCGATGTAGATCAGAGAGCCGGGTTCGATGGGGATGGCAGCACCGCCATTGAAGCCCCCAAAGCGTACCGCGAGCGGCTCGCTGACTTGGATCGTCAGGATATAACTGCCCCGGCGCGACAGCTTGGTCACATCCGGGGCAGTGTCATCGGTAGGTTGACTGAGAAGACAGATGGTCTTCATCGTCTACTTGCGTGAGAGCTTGCCGCCAGCCTGGACCCAGGCAGATGTCCCACCGTGCAGATTGATGATGTTCTCGTAGCCCGCCTTCATAAGCTTGTTGGCGGCGACGCGGCTGCGGCTGCCCGACGCGCAAATCAGCACGACCGTTTGGTCGGTCGGAATGCGCTCAAGCTGCTGATTGAGGTCGCTCAGCGGTATGTTGATTGATTTCGCCACATGGCCTTCGTCGAATTCGCGTGCGGTGCGCACATCGATGAGGACGTGTTTCTTCTTGGCCTTCTTAAACTGCTTTTTGTAGTCCTCTGCGGTGATCGACTCGACGGCTGTGCCCCCGCCAAAGAGTGATTGAATCAAGTTCATTGACCCACCACCGGATAGCCTTGGGCTTCCCAGGTAATGATGCCGCCAAGATCATAGGCTTCATAGCCGTTGCTGGCCAGGATGTTGGCGGCACGGGCACTGCGGTTGCCGCTGCGGCAGTAGACGACGACGGGGGCATCATCTGGTAGTTCGCTCAGGCGGGCTTCCAGTTCATCGACCGGGATGTTGATCGCCCCATCGATGTAACCGTCAGCGACTTCCTCGGGCGTGCGCACGTCGACCAGGATATGGTCGGTGCTGCTGGCAAAATCGTTGACATAACCGGCTGGGGAGATCAACTCACGGCTGCCAGCCCCATCAGAGACGGTAACCGCACTGGGTGCCCCCCCAAACAAGTTCGGCGCGAGAGCGAGAGCGCTGATGATCACGGCGACGACGAGGACGGCTAAGCCGATGTAGACGGTTTGCTTCGGGATGGCGATTTCATCGTTGTTGTTAGAAGCTTGATCGCGGTTGCCAGGTGGGCTGGTCTTGCCGCTCCGGCGTCCGCTTTGACGCTTTGACATTCGATCCTTGACCCTTTCAATCTTTTCAATGAGATGTAAGCCGGTCGGATGATAGCGTATGGGTCTGTTGATGACCATAGCAATTTGCCCGATCGGTATAGGGCGTGCTGGCTGGTTCGACCAGGTGAGAAGGGCAGCGTTGAGGGAGCGTCAGGAAGATAGATTGGCAAAACTGGGCTGGAAAGTCTAAGATTGCCCATCACGATGACTAGCACAGATTTTGAACCGATGGATTTGCTTATGATTTCCCCAAATGGACATCCTCAACGGTCGCCCTATACCACATTGGCAGAAGTCGATCTGGATGCGATTGCGCAAAACATGCGGTCGATCGCGCAGTGGGTTGGCGAGGCAGTCGAGGTGATTGGTGTCGTGAAGGATGATGCTTACGGGCATGGAGCCGTGCGAGTGGCCCGAACACTGATCGCCAACGGCGCGACTCGGTTGGCAGTCGGTCGCACGCTGGAAGGGGTCCAACTGCGTCAAGCGGGGATCGACGTGCCGATCCTCAATATGTGCTATGCCGTGCCCGGCGAGGCAGCGCTGATGGCTGAGTACGATCTGACGCCCACCGTCACGACCTGGGATGGGGCGCAGGCGCTGTCTGCGCAGGCGGCTGCTTTGGGGCGGACGCTGCGGGTGCATCTCAAGGTTGACACGGGGATGGGCCGCTACGGGCTGCTGCCTGACGAAGTGCTGCCTTTTCTAGAGCAAGTGAAGCGTCTGCCCAACCTAGACTGGGAAGGGGTGTTCACCCACTTTTCAACGGCGGACGAGGCTGATAAGCGTTTTACACGTCAGCAGTACGCCACCTTCCAAGAGGTGTTGGCGGCGATTGAAAGCAGCGGACTGCACTTCAGACTGCGCCATGCAGCCAACAGCGCAGCAACACTCGATTTGCCGGAGACGCATCTTGATGCAGTGCGCCCGGGGATTGCGCTATACGGACTGTATCCCTCGGCTGAGGTTTCTACAGATATCCCCTTACAGCCTGCGATCACATTGAAAAGCCACATCGCACGGGTGCGCACCCTGCCTGCTGGCTCAGCGATTGGCTATGGCCGGACCTACATTGCTGAGAAAGCGGTCAAGGTGGGGCTGGTGCCGGTGGGCTATGGCGATGGCTATCATCGGCTGCTGTCCAACCGAGGGGCGGTGCTGGTCAATGGGCAGCGTGCGTCGATCATCGGGCGGGTTTGCATGGATCAGTTGACCGTTGACCTGAGCAATATCGACGTGGCGCAGGATGATCCGGTTGTGCTCATTGGAGAACAGGGCGAGGCGGCTATCCCGGCGGAGGAAGTGGCCGCCTGGGCAGAGACGATCAATTACGAGGTCGTGACCGGCATCTCGCGGCGCATCCCGCGCGTGTATCGATCAAGCGGTGAGGTGGTCGACGTCTGGCAGATGGTGCCTGACGCGGAGCCAGAAAGCTTGTAGCCTGTTTTGAACTTGCCCAGACTTCAGCTCATCTCCGCAGAGGAGGCATGCTGGATCAGATCAGCAGACTGCGATGGTTGTTGGGGGATAGTGTCCCGAGCAATTGTCCTGATGTGGGATGCGTCTGACAAATCAGACCGATACTCTCTGGTGCATGTCCCATAACAGCGGAACTGATCCCGCGGCAAATCGTCTTCGTTCGATGTTATGAATCGACAACCCCATGCCAGTCTGTCGGCTTGGGGCGTCTTGCTTCCGTATGCAGTGAAGGGATAACTGCGAACCTGCTTATTCGGCGTCGCTGATGATGTTCTCGACACGCCAGTTGAAGAGTGCATCCTGGTAAGCGTTCTTGGCGTCGCGCAAGCCCCGATCGGTGGCTTGCAGCAGCGGGTAGATCTCACGTAGGGAGTCGCGGGCAGCGATAGGGTCAATTACCTCGCCATTTTCATCGAAGCCTGCGGCATCGGCCAGCAGCGCGTTGGCGGCATCCAGGCTCTCCTGGGCCGCCGGGATCGCGGCGCGATAGAGGTCAAGCTCGGCGCGAAGGAGGCTCACGTCATGGCCCTGCTCTTCATAGCGGTCGATCTGGGACTCCCAGGCATCCGCGCGTTCATAGGCCCCGTCGATGCGGTTTTGCAGGCTTTCCGCAAAGACCACCGATTGATCATACAGCAGCTCCAGGCGTTCCATGTTGATCTCGCTGACGTTCTCGCCTGTTAGCTCAAAGGTCTCAACACGCCAGTCGATCAGCACGTCACGATAGGCGTACTGCGCATCACGCGAACTGCGATCGGCGCTCAGCAGCAGGGGGTAAGCGCTGCGCAGCGTTTGGCGGGCAGCGATCTGGTCGGTGACCTCACCGTTCTCATCGAAGCCGTTGTTGTCAGCTTCCAGGATGGCAATGCCATCAGCAAGGATGGCCCGCCCTGCTGGGATGGAGGCTTCGAAAAGGTCCAGCGCAGCCTGGACTTCGCTCGTGTCGTGGCCCAGCGTGTTCCACAGATTGATCTCAGCTTGCCAGGCGGTGGCTTGTAGCTCGTCGCCTTCAAAGCGAAGTTCGACGCGGTCGGCGAAGAGGTGGAAGCGGTCGTAGAGATACTCGATGCTGTCGTAGCTTGGCTCAGTCGACACCTCGTTGGCGGCGACCCAATCGGTTGGGCTGAACATCAGCGCCCCCATAATCAGAATTCCCATCAGAAGATTGGTCAGCTTCACGGTTAAACATGCTCCTGTGTGTGTTTGGCTCAATAGCGATCTACGTTTATGAAGATACAATGAAGATGTGATGGATGTTCTGTAAACCTGTAAATGGTTTGTAAAACCACGGACAAGCGAAGGAGGCACACTAGACGGTGCCTCCTTCGCTT
>JAADYZ010000568.1 GCA_010092775.1 Chloroflexota bacterium | reverse complement strand
AGATGTGTATAAGAGACAGTAGTGGCTGTGTTCGCGCTCTTGCCAGCCCGCTCCCACGCCAAACCACAGCCGCCCGCCCGAGAGATCATCAATATCGCGGGCATAGCGCGCCAGCATGGTCGGGTGGCGGAAGGAGAAGGGCGAGACCAGCGGGCCAAAATCGATGCGGTCGGTGTTGGCGGCCAGCCAGGTCAATGACGTGATCAGTTCGAGGGAATCTTTATCAGGTGGGCCCGCATTGGTGTAGTGATCTGAGCGATACAGACCGGCAAATCCGAGGTCTTCAGCGGCGCGGACAAAGCGCTGCCAGATCGGCCAGGTCAGGCCGTTTTGGCCTTCGAGCATGAGGGCGACGTCTATCATGATGGGCTTCCTTTCGCTTCACCCCTGCTCTTTGGAGAGGGCAGATCGAGCGAGGGGTGTTGAAGTAGCAGCAATTCAAAGGATTGAAAAGGGCGACTCAATTCCGGAGTCGCCCCATCTATCTAGCCTAGCTATTCAACGTGGCTTCGATGGTGATCTCATTGACGCCAGCCAACGCGCGCGACACGATGCAGGTGTCTTTGGCGGTGGTGACGTGATCCATAAAGGTATCTTCATCAATATCGGGGATTTCAGCGGTGGTGCTGAGTTCAATCTTGTTGATGGTCAACTGCTCGTTAATGCGTTCGAGGTGAACTTTGGCGGTGGTATGAATCTTGGTGGGGTTGAATTCGGCCCGACCAAGCCCGGCGCTCAATGCCATCGAGAAACAGCCTGCCAGCGCAGCACCGATCAGTTCTTCGGGGTTGGTGCCATCAGCGGTTTCAAAGCGTGAGGCAAAGGTAAACGGCCCTTCGTAGCCGCTGCCCAGCTTCATGCTGCCTTTGCCCTCGCGTAGACTGCCTTCCCAGGTGGCTTCAGCGTTTTGTGTCGCCATGGTTGGTTTTCTCCCTATGGATGGTGGTGGATATACATCTGGATTGTAGGAGGGTTGCGAAGCGAATTCCACTGCCCGAACGAAGATGGGGTCACGCCCAACATCGCAGCTAGCCAGAACTCAGACAACAGCCCACTCCCGATGCGTCGCTTCGAACCTGCTCTAGTGCCAGCATGCGCAGGCCCTATCCAACTTTCGATGGAAAAGAGATTCAATCTAAAGCTGGATGTTCTAGAAGAGCCATCAGCTTAGGATTCAGTCAACTTTGTAACAATGGGCTGTGCTCACTGAGCGGATCAGCCGACATCCATACACGGAGGCATCATGCAGGAAACTGAAGTCGATAGTGGGCGGGTATGGCGCAACATAGCCATCGTAACTGTGCTCTTGGTTCTCCTTGTCGGGCCGAGCTTTGGCCCTGTGCCGATCTGGTTGGGGCAGCGTCTGCCGATAGAGGGCGCGGTTCTGGCTTTGCTGGCATCGTTCTGGATTGGTTTTCCTATCATCATTGCTGTGATCCTGCGCTTGAGTGGCATGACCCTGCGGGAGCTGCTCAGCTACGTAGGGCTTGGGGCACCTTCTCGCCCCTTAGCGAATATTGCAGGCGCCGTGCTCGGCTTGGCTTGGGGCTTTTTGTTCCTGACCAGCATCTTCCAGTTTGACCCCGACGCAAATATCACCCAGATCACCGGCCTGCGCATCCTGGCCGCCCTGATTGCTGCTGGTGGTGCCTTGCTCGAAGACATCATAACACGCGGCTATCTCATGAATAAGATGAATGAAATCCAGGTCCCGGTCTGGATCCAAGTGGTGCTGCCGGCGGTCATATTTGCTTTCTACCATACCATCTGGGGTTTCAATGTCTTCTCGTTTATCTTCAGTGTGGTATATGGCCTGATGCTCGGTGGGCTTTATGTGTGGGGCAAGCGCAGCCTGACGCCTGTCGTTTTAGGGCATAGTCTGGCGGTACTGATCAGTGAACCCTTCTCCACCATGCTCATTTTCTTGGCAGCGGGTATGTAGATACGTAGTGGGAGGGGCAGCAACCTGCCCCTTATCCCATCTTCAAGGCCTCGACAGCCTGAAATCCTGGATATACTTGCCACATGGTTGATCCGCCAGCAAGCCACCAAGGTCATGCGTGGGAGCAGTGGGACTGGGTTTGGTACATCGCCGCCGGTATTGCCTGGGTAGTGAACGTCACACTCGGTGCCAGCAGCGCCCCAGATGGCAGCTTAGCCCTCTTTCTCGGCCTCTCTGCGCTGCTCGTACTCTGGTATTTGCCCTTCATCGTGACACCTGCAGAGCGTTGGCGCGAAACCCCAGGACGTGGGCTTCTCTCCTTCATCATCGGCTGGCTTCTGTGGGGTGGGCTGCTCGTCTTGACACTGCAATCATTGCTGCTGGCCGCCGTGTTTTTCCCCATCCTGTTCACCCGCCTACCCATTCGCCAGGCGATAGCGGCTGCGTTGTTCCAAAGCGTGTATCTCTATGTGCTGTTCATTGTGCTGAGTGGAACGGAAGACTGGCTGCTTCTGCTCATTATTGCCTTGGGCCTCTTTGTAGCCGCCACCCTGATTGGTCTGTTCATCTCAGCGTTGGTTAGCCAGAGCCTGGAACGTCAGCGCCTCGTCGATGAACTCTCCCAAAGCCGCGCCAGCCTGCTCAGAGCTGAGCGTGAGGCGGGGGTCCTGGCTGAGCGACAGCGACTCGCCCGCGACATCCACGACACCCTTGCGCAGCAGTTCACGTCGATCATCATGCATTTAAGCGCTGCGCGTTTGAGGGACTCAGGCAGTAGGCTTGCACAGGTTGAACAAGCCGAGCAAGCGGCTCGCGTTGGCCTGGAAGAAACCCGTCGCATGATCTGGAACATGCGGCCCCAAATCTTTGAGCACTTGTCCCTACTTGAGAGCCTCGAAGCGATCAGCGCTCGCTGGTCGGTTGAAAGCGCCGTCAAAGTGAGCATGGTCGTAACCGGGACGCCGTATACACTTCCACCCGCTGTCAACGTTGCCTTCTTGCGCATCACACAAGAAGCGCTGCACAATGTACGGAAACACGCGCAAGCGCAGCATGTCACGATCACGCTCTCGTACATGCCCGGCAACCTCGCGCTAGACTTGGCAGACGACGGGCAGGGCTTTGATCT
>JAADYZ010000114.1 GCA_010092775.1 Chloroflexota bacterium | reverse complement strand
CGCTGCGCGTGGTCTGCGGGTGCGGACTTGACCCGAATGTGCTCGGGCAGAAATCCGGCCCGTTCCAGATATGCGCTGACATCGTTCTCTTGCAGAAAGACATTCAGAAACTTATTCCCACCAAGATTCGAGAAACGGGCTTCTTGCAGGGAGGAAATCACCAATGTACCGCCGAGTTTCAGCAGTCTCTTCATCTTGAGGATGTTTTCGTACCATGCCTCCTTGCTCTCGGTGACTGCATCCAGGCAGTAGTGGGCTGTTACCACATCGTAGAGCTGGTCTGTATGTACCGGCGGCGTCTGAAAAATATCACACGCCAGCACACGGGTGACTGCATTGCGAATTTGCTGAGCGCGAGCAGAGACCGCGGCATCAGAGAGCGGTGATTTGTCTTCATATTGCAGAGTACGTTGGATGAATGGGTTCCAGTCGAAGGCATCTTCATTGCCTGATAGCCAATCCTGCACAACATCCCGGTTGGCAGGGAGGTAATCAGCGTAGTGTATCTCACTGGCTCGGCGGGCGGCTGCGATCATGCCAATGATGGTTGGTCCCCCGCCAAACTCGAGTACGGTTATCCCGTCATTGAGGTCAACAAAGACATCGACAAGGAAGCGCAGGAGTCCATCGCCTTCGGTGCCAATTTCACTGTAATACATATTCAGATAGGCATGTGGATCAAATGAGTCATAGGGATTCACTACTGAATTCATCGGATAATCCTCTCCTCCAAAATGGACGCTTTAGTTCATCACGGTTGTTTGGATGGATAGTCCAGTTCCTGACAACGGGCACGTAGATTTATGTTTCACGATGTAATCGTACAGAAGTCGTGTATCGAAGCTGTGATGTGACCTTATCCGGTTGAGCAAATCTCGTTACAGATTCAACACATCTCAATGAGTGGGCTACACGGGTTTCTTAAAACCACGCCCGTATGCCACATGACCCTGCTCGATGACGATAAAGGCTTCTGCATCCGCAGCAATTACCAATTCTCGTAGTGCTGGGACGTGTGAACGCAATACCATCACAAACAGCACTTTACGTGCTTCTTCGATGAATACACCCTCAGCATCCCATCCGGTAACACCTCGGTGACGTGTTTTCAGGATCAAATCCGAAACAGCCTTCGTTGGGGCGTTTCTGGCTGGGTTGGCGATCAACGCAACCATTCCGGAGCGCAGCCCGGTCCTGGACCGAGTACTATTTGTTGGTGAGTCATTCTTTATCCCCATCTTTTTGATCAATATCGGCTTGCTGATCAATCCGACTGTGTTTCTGACGGACACACGCACCATACTAATCAGTGCAGTGCTGATCGCCACCATCTTCGGCACTAAACTGGTCGCCAGTCGGCTGACGGGTTTGATATTCAACTACTCGGTGAATGCGCGGCTCACCATGGGGGGGGCTTTCACTGGCGCAGGCGGCAGCTACGTTGGCGGCCACGCTGGTGGGTGTTGAGCTGGGTTTGCTGGATCAAGACATCTTCAACGGCGTCGTCATTATGATCCTGATAACCTGTGTTGCGTCTCCCTTGATCGTCGAACGCTTTGGTGCCGGGCTCCTGAAAGAAAGTGCGGCACTCCCGAAAGACCACGAGGCTCGGCTTGACTTTCGGCGTATACTGGTTTCGGTTTCTAACCCAGCAAAAAAGGAATCCCTGACCAACTTGGCAGAGATTCTCGCGAACAATGTGGAGGGGACGTTGCTGCCGCTGTATGTCACGCGACTCGGAGACTCGCCAAATGCAGCAGAACTACGGACCAACCGATCAAGAGCGCAAATGCATCCGAAGCGGCGCACATCCTTGTTTCCCCTTCACCGTGTCGATCAATCGATCGCGAGTGGTATTCTGAGCGAAGTCATCGAGAACCATGTGAACACGATCGTGATAGGTTGGGGGCAGAAGAGAAATGTCACTGAGGCAATGCTTGGCCGAATCCTGGATTATGTTGTGTGGAACACCCCTGTTCCCGCCCTAGTATGCAAGCTCACTAAGCCGATTATGGCACATCGCCGTGTACTCTTGATATTGAGGTTGCACCTTCTATCAGAACGTCAGCGCACTGATATCATTGAAACCGTTACTGTAATTACTCGCGCTCTAGGTAGCCCTCTGTTTGCCCTGGTGGATAAAGAGTACCTTGAAGAAATCGAAGCAGCACTTCTTGCGTCAAACCTTCTCTACACAATAGAGCAGCTTCGTCAGGATGTAACCAGACAAGTTGTGCAGGTTGCTCAACCCTTTGACCTGATTGTGATGGCTACTCTAGGGGCACGCCAGAGGTTTCAGTCAAGTTTGGGGCGCGTTCCAGAGCAAATTGTTGACCAGGCACCAGCTTCTACCATTGTCATTCGTTATCCCTTAATCTGACAAAACATACTTGTCTCGATTATGGGTCGTCGGGTGAAATTATCAGGGTGTCGAGGGTGGCATGCAGGCTGTGGGTTGTATGTCAAAACGGTGCTTCCTCAAAGCGCGGAACATAACTCAAATGTAAGGCCAGAGGCCAGGGAAAGAGAACAAACATGAGCCTAATGCCGGCCAAAAAGCAACAAGATATCTGTCTCTCAACCACCTGCCCTGAAACACTGCGAGATCTAAGCCAATACCTAGTCAGAATAACTGAGATCAAGGTTCCGTAAGAACTGGGCATTAATGGCTACGATTACAGTGCTTAACGACATCAGCCCAGCACCGATGGCAGGGGACAAAATGAAACCGATAGGAGCCAATACACCTGCAGCGAGGGGCAGCGCAATGACATTGTAGCCAGTGGCCCAAACCAGATTCTGGATCATCTTACGATAGGTAGCCCGGCTCAGTTTGAAGACTTTG
Source organism: Chloroflexota bacterium (assembly GCA_010092775.1). GTDB lineage: Bacteria > Chloroflexota > Anaerolineae > Aggregatilineales > UBA3940 > TC-71. The sequence goes on along the minus strand of JAADYZ010000114.1, from coordinate 1,986 downwards.
ATTACATCCAGTGGATTGCTTTGAACCAAGATGATTTCCGCAGACTCAATAGCGACATCGGTCCCACTGCCGATGGCAATGCCAATGTTTGCTCGGGTCAGAGCTGGTGCATCGTTGACACCATCACCGACCATGGCGACATGTCTGCCTTGGTCCTGCAGCATTTGTATTCTCTCGTCTTTGTGCTCCGGTAGGACTTCCGCCAACACCGTATCGATATTCAGCTCATCGGCCACGGCCTCCGCCACTGCTTTGCTGTCCCCCGTGATCATTACAACTTCGACACCCATTTCATGAAGACGTTTGACCACAGCTTGGCTTTCCTGCCTCACCACATCTCGCAATGCAAACGCCGCCACCACTTGCTGATCAACAACTAGATAAACACAGTTCTGAGCTTTGGCCTGAGCCTTGCCGCGAAAGTCAAGGAAGTCGGAATCCAAGTCGATCTGCAGCATGTCTAGTAAGGCTGCCCCACCAAAGTAGATTGTCGCCTTTCCATGTTGGGCCTTGACACCACGCCCTTGGACGGCTTCAAACTCCCTGACTTCCGTCGAATTGACCCCAGCCTCCTCTGCCTTCGCCCGGATACCTTGGGCTATCGGATGTTCTGAGTCCTGTTCAATACCAGAAGCGAGCGCCAAAGCACGATCGCGCTCCCATTCAGGGCTCGTTATCCAATCTGCAACACCAAAACGCCCCTCGGTCAAGGTACCGGTCTTGTCAAACACCAGGGTGTCAACGCGATATGCCTCTTCCAAAGCCAAGCGGTCGCGAATCAGGATGCCGTTCTGAGCGCCCAGGGCGGTACTAATGGCTACCACTAGCGGAATGGCCAAGCCTAAAGCATGAGGACAAGCAATGACGAGAACAGTTGCCACTCGCTCGGCTACGGTAATCTCCAAACCAGTTGCGATGGACCAACCAACTGCCGTAAGCAAGGCTGCCCCCACGGCGATATAAAACAGCCAGCCAGCCGCCTGGTCCGCCAGAATTTGGGTACGAGATTGACTCTGCTGCGCTTCCTCTACTAAGCGCATGATGCCTGCCAGCGCTGTCTCGTCGCCTATCGCAGAGACCTGCACCCTCAGACTGCCATCCCCATTGATAGTGCCTCCGATAACATTATCGCCTTCAGCCTTCGCTACAGGTTGAGATTCACCCGTGATCATGGCTTCATTGAGGGTGGAATGCCCCTTGACAATCCCTCCATCCGCGGGAACGCTGGCGCCAGGGCGTACCAGGACAAGATCACCTGGCTGCAGCTTACTGACCTTCACAGACTCTGTACTCCCGTCTTGCTTCAACCGTTCAGCTTGGTCTGGCATCAATTCAGCCAGCTCGCCAAGAGCGCCTGAGGCCTGGCGCACACTACGCATTTCCAGCCAATGACCGAGTAGCATCACATCAATCAAGGTTGCCATTTCCCAGAAGAAACTCTGACCGATGTCAGTGAATAGTGCGAACAGACTATAGGCGAAGGCCACTGTAATCGCCAACGAAATCAAAGTCATCATGCCGGGCTGGCGCTGCTTCAGTTCTGGCACCGCCATTTGCAGGAAGGGTGTGCCGCCGTAAGCAAAAATCAATACGGCAAAGACAGGGCCCACCATGCCCTTAGCGGGAAACGGTGGAAGACTGTAGCCAAGCCAGCTCTGGATAGTTGGGCTGAACAGCAACACCGGAATCGTAAGTAGGAGGCAAACCCAGAAGCGGTTGCGAAACATCAATTCGTGTTTGTGATTTCCATGTAGCACAGGAAAAAAGGTCCTTACTATTTGTAGATGTCATGTGGTGCAATAATTAACACACAAGGAAAATCAGGTGGTTTGACACCTGATACTAGTAGTCATGGATGATAGGATCCAGTACATCCCACCATTGGATACTGCCTCCTCTAAAACAAGTTCTAACCTTTCTGGGCTATCTTGTTCCAATCCTTGATGAGGATGCCGTGCGCTGCAATACTGAACATAGTCAAGCAAT
>JAADYZ010000567.1 GCA_010092775.1 Chloroflexota bacterium | reverse complement strand
GATCGGGATCGTTGCGGCTCCGAGGTCATCCAGCAGGCGCAGGGCAGAGCGCTGCTGGACGCTGCCCTGGGTCGCCAGACAGCAAATCGCTTGCTGCACAACCGCATCAACCGACAGCGCTGGTTCATCACCATTGAGGGGATGCCGTCTGGCGACCGCCGGTTCGCGACCTGACCTGGGCTTAGGGGGGGCTTCTTCTCGCATGGGGGACCATGGTTCTCCAGTTTTCGCGCCAATCACGCGCAGAGAATACCACATCCAGGATGATCCGTCGCCATATCGACCGGTCTAAGGGTGCATCAGGTCAAGCGGCGCCGAAGACAAAGAACATGCTGAGGAAGCTGGAAATCAGGGCGACAAAGGCCAACACTCCTGCTACCACGGCAATTTGCCGTTGGCTCGTACGCAAGCCCAACACGGCTAGACCCATGCCGAGTGGGCTGAGCGCCAGACCGCAGATCGGTACGAGAATGCCGCTGAATGAGAGCACCGCAACTACGAGCGCGGCGGTCGCCACCGCTGGTGGAATCGGCGGAAGGGGTTTTTCGGGGGGGGATTCACTCATGAGCGGTTTAGAATCTTCTCAAGATCGGGCCAACCATAGGCCACCTTTTTCAAGTCAACGCCGCCAATGGTATGGATGCCTTCAGCGATCAGCTCGCCGCCCATGTGCTCGTAGAAGCCGATGGCCTGAGCATTGTCTGCCAGCACCCACACCATCATCGATCGAAATCCGTAGTCGAGCATCGCCTGGGCAAAGAACTCGGTAAGGCGGCGCCCCAATCCAAAGGACTGGACGCTGTCCATCAAGTAGATCGCATAGAGTTCGCATTCGTAACCCGGCAGATCAGAGTGAGTGGGCCCGCCGTTGGCGAAGCCGATGATCTGGTCATCGGCGCCTTCTGCAACCAACAGCGCCCACTGCGGTCCGGCACTCTCCATGATCCGTTCCCAGCGGCTCTGCCGATTGGCCACGTCGAGTCTATCCAGCACATCATCCGGCACGATGCCACGATAGGCAGATTGCCAGGATTCGACATGCACCCGCGCAATACCGGGCGCATCGTCCAGAGTGGCGTGGCGGACGGTGACCTGCATCAGTCTAGCTTGAGCGCTTCTTGTTCAAATTCGATGCGCCGTTTGCGCCAGACCTCTTGCAGGGTGCGCAAACGCGTTGCCGTAAGCTGCATCTTCTCAGCTTCTTCTGGGTCCGGGTCCCTCAACTGGCTCAGTTTGAGCGGATAGAACCGCAAGCTGTCGGGTTCCGTCAGGGTTGACAGGTCTGTGCCGGGGGTCAGCGTCACCACGACGCAGTAGCCCTGGGCCTGTTGCAGCGCCCCAACGAACCACACCGGCCATTCGCCGTCCAGGTCTGGCAGTTCTGCCCACACAAAGTCACCCAGTTCATAAGCCATCCGTTCGACCTCCTGTCTGTTCTCACCCGTCAGACCTGTGAAGGCGACGGGGAGTATCGTCCCAGGTCTAATTGTACCCATTGAGGCGAGGCTTGCACCGCTTTGGCCGGTAGCGCGATGGCAACCCGCTAGAGGGCCGCCGTCTGAGCAGCGCCTGCTGGATGTTTTTCAGGGGCGAATCCGCTAGAATTAGGCCAATGACTCGTTGCGTATTCCGCACCATATACGCGGTGGAGAGAGACAGATCCCCTATGAGTTTGACACCAGAACAGCGTCTGGAAGCTTACCACCTGATGCGCACGATTCGGCGTTTCGAGGAACGCTGCGCCGAATTGTACTCCGCTGGAGATATCGGTGGTTTCTTACATCTATATATTGGGCAGGAAGCACTGGCGGCGGCAGTGAAGTACGCCACGCGCCCCGACGATAATGTGATTACGGCGTACCGCGATCATGGCATTGCCCTGGCTAAGGGCCTCGAAGCAGGCCGCCTGATGGCCGAAATGTTGGGCCGCACCACCGGCGTGAGCAAAGGGCGCGGCGGATCCATGCACCTGGCTGACGTCGAGAAGCGCATGTGGGGCGGCTGGGCAATTGTCGGTGGGCACCTGCCGCTGGCTACTGGCCTGGCCCTGGCCGATGATTACAACGGAGACGATCGCGTCACCATTTGCTTAATGGGCGACGGCTCGACGAATATTGGCTACTTCCACGAAGCACTGAATATGGCTGGTGTCTGGAAACTGCCGGTCGTTTGGATCATTGAGAATAACGAGTACGGCATGGGCACCTCGGTCAAACGGGCCTCGGCCGTCGAAGAACTGACCGAGAAGGCACGCGCCTATAACATGCCTGCCAAGCGTATTGATGGCAACGATTTACAGGGCATGGTCCAGGAGATCGGAGAGGCCGTCGAACATGTGCGCGATCCAGAGAACGGACCCGTCCTCTTTGAAGCGGTCACCTATCGCTTCCGCGGCCACTCCATGGGCGACCCGGAGCGCTATCGCACCAAGGAAGAGATCACCGAAGCCCAACGCCGTGATCCGATCTTCCTATGGGCTGAAAAGCTGATCGAGGATGGCGTCGCCACCCAAGAAGCGCTAGACCACATCGGCACCCAGGTGGAAGAAGAAGTTGCTGCCGCTGTGAAATTCGCCAAGGAAAGCCCCCTGCCCGAACTGGAGGATCTATACGATCATGTCTATGCCGACTAATGTTCTGGATACGGTCGCCCACGCGACCGGCCAAACCGAGACCAAGACCTACCGCGAAGCGATCTCCGATGCGCTGTGGGAAGAGATGGAGCGCGACGAGAGCATCTTCATCATGGGTGAAGAGATCGGTGTGTGGGGCGGGACCTATGCGGTCACCCGTGGCTTTTACGATCACTTCGGGCCGGAGCGCATCCGCGACACCCCCATCTCCGAGATGGCGATCGTCGGTGCGGCAGTTGGCGCAGCCATGAACGGCACCCGCCCGGTGGCCGAGCTGATGACGATCAACTTTGCTTTTCTGGCCTTGGACGCCATCATCAACCATGCCGCCAAGGCGCACTATATGTTCGGTGGGCAGTTCACCGTACCAGTGGTGATCCGCACCACGACCGGTGGCGGTCGCCAGTTGGGCGCGACCCATTCGCACAGCCCAGAGCATATTTTTGCCCACTTCCCTGGCATTCAGGTGGCTGTTCCGGCCTCACCATTCGATGCAAAAGGGATGCTCAAGACCGCCTTACGCCGTAACAATCCGGTGTTGTTCGTAGAACACAGCACACTCTACCAGCGGCGCGGCCCCGTTCCGGTGGATGATTACGAGGTGCCGATTGGCTTGGCCGACATCAAGCGCGAAGGCACAGACGTCACCATTGTCAGTTACTCGAAGATGGTTGAGATTTCGCTCAAGGCCGCAGAACAGCTTGAAGCGGAAGGCATCTCGTCGGAGGTGGTTGACCTGCGCAGCTTACGCCCCTTGGACAAAGACACAGTGCTAGAGAGCTTCAAGAAGACCAATCGCTGTGTGGTCGTCGAGGAAGCGCACCAGCTTTACGGCGTTGGCTCGGAGATTTCCGCTGTCATCATGGAAGAAGCCTTCGACTGGATGGATGCTCCTGTTCAGCGCGTCTCGACTGCCGATGCGCCGCTGCCCTATTCGGCGGAATTGGAGCAGAGCGCTCTGGCGAATCCGTCTAAGGTGGTTGCTGCGGTCAAGGCGATCATCTAACGCCCATAGTGAGCATGGCGCAACCACCCCAACCAGACCACCCGAGCGGCCCCCTGCGTGTTTCCGAGCAGGCGGGCCGCCTGCTGATCTTGGGTGCAATCCTGCTTGGTGGGATGGCGCTGAGCGCCTACAGCGACAGCGTCATCATGTTTCTGTTCACTCTTTTCGCTGCCTGGAGCTTCTGGGTCTTCGGCCCCTCCGAGGGCGGCCCAACTGCCAGCCTTGATAACGATATTGACCTGGACTATGACTGATCAACCTGAACCGGAAAACCCCGAACCACGCCGCAATTTCGGCGGCGACCCGATTGACGGCCCCGATGTTTACGATCCGCTCGCGGCCACACGCGTGCCGCCCAATCCGGGCTTGGGCCTGGTGTTTGGCATTCTACTAGGGATCGGCATTGGATCGGCGATGGAAAACCTGGCCATCGGCATCGCCATTGGAGCCGGGGTTGGTGCGGCCCTTTTTGCCGTTCAAAACAATTCGTTGAAGCGCTACCGCGCAGAGCAAGACGGCGCTGGCGCTGCCACCGAAGACCTGGAGACAAACCATGACTGACCACGATACCCACGCACACGATGATCACCATCATCACGGTGGCATCCCTATGCCAGAGATCCTGCCCATAGGCCAACGCGCCCCTGGTGCCTTCTTGGTCGGCGCGGCGACAGGTGCGACCTTCGGTGTGCTGCTTGGCGGTCTGCCTGCCGGGCTGATTGCCGGATCGCTGGCCACGGCCATCGTGTTTGGCTTGACGGAAGCAGGCGTCACTTTTGATCCACATGCTGCTTCAGACCATCACGGCCACGACGACCATCACTAGGCCGTCTGCTCGCTGATCAGGTGGGCGAGCTTTGCAACTCATCTTTCAACCGAACGTAGAAGTGCTTGAGGGCGTCCACCCCTTGGGCCCCTCTTCTTATTCCCGTTCACACGAGGTTGGAAGGAAATGCATTCACTCAATCGATTGGCACGTATCGCTGCCGTCCTGTATCTCTTGATCGCCGTTATCGGACCCTTCAGCATCATCTATGTTCCCTCAACGCTGGTTGTGGCCGGTGATGCCGCCGCCACCACGAGCAACCTGGCCGCCTCCACCGGTTTGTTCCAGGCCGGATTGGTGGGCTATTTGATCATCTTCTTGGCTGAAATCGTTCTGACGGTGATTTTGTTTGACCTCTTTAAGGCGGTGGACCATACGCTCTCTATGACGGCGATGGCCGCCCGCCTGGCTATGACAATCATTCATGGCCTCAACCTGCTGAGCTTGTTCGTGGTATCGCTCTTGGCCAGCGGGGCTGCTTACCTCTCAGTGTTCGATCCCGCCCAACTCGATGCCCTGGTGCTGCTGCTCTTCAACGCCCACGATCTTGGTTACACCATCGGTATTGTCTTCCTCAGTTTGCATGTGATGGTCTTGGGCTACCTGGTCTATCAGTCCGGATTCCTGCCTCAGGTGTTGGGTATCCTGCTGGTCCTCGCCGGGCTAGGCTATGTAATTGACAGCGCGGGTCTGCTCTTCTTCGACAGCTATCTAACGACGCCGTTCTATGTCGCTATCCCGATTGCCATAGCCGAAGTGGCCTTCCCCCTGTGGCTGCTGATCAAAGGGGTTAAGGAAGAGGCCCTGCCCAAGGCCGCACCCCAACCCGCTTGATGTAGACTTACACTCGCCACTCCGATTGGCCCTCCTTATACTGGAAGTAGTGTCCGTGCAAGTATAGGGAGGATGTTCTGTTATGACTGTCGTTATCGATGAGCGCAATGCTGATCGGATCATTGTCATTCGCTATGATCCACCGTTTGACCCCGCACAAGACGCGCGTATTGCCATTGAAGCCGTCTTGACCTTCAAGCAGCACATTGGGGACCGCTGCGCCGTCATCTGGAACCTTGAAGGCCACCAGATGGATTTCTCGACCGTCGTCCAGGGCATGGGTGAGGTGGGCCGGGTTGTGCCGAGCTTCTTCGATCAGCTTGTGCCGATCCTGGTGGGGGATGACTTTATCTCCCAGACGATCACCGAGGCAGTGAATGAGCAGCCCCAATACAACATCGCCTCCTTGGGGGTGAGCATTCTACTGGAACCCAACCTGGAACAGGCCCTGAAGACTGCCCAGATCCGCTTGAGCAGTCAAGAGCCCGCATAGAGCCTGCCATCTTCGGTGTAGTTCTACACTGGGACCACAAGTAGCCTGTTTGTAAAGTCTTTCACAAATAAGCTACTTGTGGAGGGTTCACCAT
>JAADYZ010000566.1 GCA_010092775.1 Chloroflexota bacterium | reverse complement strand
TCTCGTGGGCTCGGAGATGTGTATAAGAGACAGAACATCGAGGATAGCCTGATCGAGCAGGTGGGAATCCTGGCGGATAATCTACCCAGCACTGTCGTCGCGGACCTAGAAGAAAGCACCACAGCGAGCGAATGGCTCGCGCTCAAATTCCTGATCTTGCTGGTTGAACGGGTCTCAATCGTGATCTTCGCCATCCCTGTGACCTTGTTGCTGCTCGTGGTGATCATCACGGTGCGGACCTTTAAGGACCTGTTCATCTGGATGGGTTGGGGCCTCGCTCTAGGGGGGGTGATCACCTTGCTGCTGCCCGTTGATGTGCTACCGATCGCCGTTGTGCAACTGATCACCAATCCAGCCCAAGCCGAGGTGTGGATCACGGTGGCCATCGCCCTTAATCAGGCTTTTGGACAGAGTATCTTGATCCAAGGTGGCGCAGTGGTGGTAGCTGGCTTAACATCGTTAATTGTCGCCACATTGATCACGACTCCAGAAGACCAACTTCTGATAGCAAACGAAAACCTAAGGGCCTCACCTGCCCAGTCACGGTAAGGTCACAGCCGATTAGCCAGCAGGCGATCGGTATAGTCCTAAACAGGGAAGTCAAATGGCACGTATTATTCAAGTCGATAGCACAGGCAAAACTCGCAACCAGTTAATGCGTACCTGCGCGGAGCTTCTCCAGCGCCTTGGTAAGAAGGCGCACATTGATGAAGACGCACGCAATATGCTCGCCATGATGGTTTTCTGCCTGCGCGAGATCAGTGAGGGCATTGAGCAGTCAGCCGAAGCCTGGGAAAAGCGCGACTACTGGGTCAAGGTTGAGCATCTGCGCAATCGCTGGTCTTGGACCGATCGCTTCGCCGCCCGGATTGAAGCACTGCTACGCTCCGAACGTTGGGAAAACCTCCCCGAACTGATGGTTGAACTGATGCCTCACTTTGAGGACATTAAGGTTGCCCGGCTCACGCGGAAACCCAGCTTATGGGAAAACGCGCATCAACATCTGCTGACAGAGGGATCAAACTAACCACAATGAGGACACAACGGTTCTGGTTTCTCGTTGCAGTTCTCTTACTCGTCACAGGCTGCGGATCTCCAGCCCCCACGACGCCTGCTCTCCCTGCCGCTACGGAGTCCGAAGAAGCATCCCCTTCTGACACAGGGCCTGACGAAGAGGCACCGACTGAAGCACAGCCAGCCGAACCAACCGAAGTCCCGCCGACGGCCACGCCAGAAGGCCCCTTTCCTGGGGAAGGGCCCTGGGAGGTAAACTTCGAGAGCGCCGACGGTGTCGAACTAGGGGCGACAGTCTATGGTCAGGGCGAGCAAGCAGTCATCTTGACCCACGATTTTCAGCGCAGCCAGGCCGACTGGCAGGCTTTCGCTCAACAAGTCGCTGAACAAGGCTACCGCACCCTGACCCTCGACTTTCGCGGCTAATGTGGTTCGGCCGGAGAACGCGATCCTGCCACCCACGCTGCAGACGTAGAGGCCGCCGGCGACTTTATGCGCGAAACTGGTCATGAGGCGATTGTTGTGGTGGGGGCTGGTAATGGCGGCATCGGCGTGATTGAGGCAGGCAGCGAAGACGCAAACCTGGCAGGGATTGTCATTGTATCGAGCCCACGCTCCGTCGTTGATGCAGCAGGGACCATCCAGGTTCAATTGAGTGACGGCACACTGTCGGCGCTGACCATGCCCTCCCTATGGATTGGGGCTCGCACGGACCTTCTCAGCCAGGTCGAGGAGTTAGAAGCACTGGCTACCAATAGCGAGAGCGAACTCTGGATATATGAAGGCAATAGCATGCATGGCACCTTCATCCTAGAGAGCCTAGATGGCCCTGATATGGAAAGGCGTCTACTTGATTTTTTTGGTCGCGTCCTAAGCGACAGTTAGCCCTAAGGAGTGCAGCATGAGCGGCAGCGAACTGAATGACTTTCTGGCTATTCTCTCTCAACTCCTGTTGATTATTGCACTGCCAATTGTCATCGCTGCGGCTGTTCAGCACTGGCGTGCAATGACTCAGCAGCTTCGCAGCAAAGTCGGTGAGGAGCGTGCCCAGGCCATTGAGAGTGCTGTACAAACGGCGGTGCAAGTTGCTCGCCAAACGGGCATTATCGATGAATTCCTCGGCCCGCAGATACGGGCCCGGGCAGTGGCACTAGCACAAAACTATCTCAATGACCGCAATGTGAATGTCGATGTCGAGACCTTAGTGACACTCATTGAGGCAGAGATCGCCAAACAGATCGAACAACCGATACCCCCTCCCGCCGATACGCCGGAAGCCCGCCAACAGCTCATCGAACGGGCCGTGCGTTCGGCTGTCTATGCCGCTGAACAAAGTGGCCTGGCTGGTTTGATCCGCAACATTGGCGTTGAAAAGAAAGATTATGCTGTGCGGGTCGCGTCCAAATACCTCGACGATCTCGGCATTCCAGTAAAAGAAGAAGTTATCGATGGACTGATTGAGGCAACTCTGTTCCGGTTGTTCCTGGCTGAACGGAACCAGCCCGCCCCCGAAATCGATCCTATTGCCACACCTTGATCCCCAAGCTTGCACGAGTCACCCCCGCATACGGTAGAATTAGGCTAGACTGATTACCAAAAGGGATCAACACATCATGAGCGACCCCAACGGCAGCGCCTCCAAGCCATCTGCTCCGCCCACTGAGGTCAATCCGGAAACCACGCGCCAAACACGCCGCGAGACCTTCCGGCAGATTATGGTGCCGATGGCCTTGTTCGCTTTGCTGTCCTTCATCGGCATTGCACTATTGGTGATTTTCACCGGTCCAAATGGGGTTGCGGTTGTTGCCAACTACGTGTTGGTCTTGGTCCTCTTGCCCCTTGTTTTGCTAGCGATGCCCCTGTTGGCCCTGCTGGTGTGGTTGACCCACCAGGTCACCGATTGGATCGGATCGATCCCACCCTATACCTTGGTCGCCCAGGAAGGGCTAAAGCAGGTTCACACTAAAGTCGATGAGGTGACCGACCTCATTGCCAAACAGGTGATTCAAATCAAAGGCTTCACCTTGGCAGCAGAGATGTACCTCAAACAGGCCAACATCATTCCTGATGACGACGAAACGTCATCGAATGGCTCAGGACCTTCCCAGACGCAGGCACCCTGATTCTTCCCCAAGCATAGGAGAAAACTGTTCCATGTCTGAGCAGTCTCAGTTAGTTCCCCAAACCCAGGACGATGAGAACTGGCGTCCGCGTGTATTCGTCATCGGTGGTGTGGTTGGTGCGGCTCTCGGCCTGCTCTCCGCCTATCTCTATGTGCGTGCCGCCGACGAGGTGGATATTGCCAAGCAGCCCTCCCCACCCACGACCTTTGACGGTCTGCGGCTAGGTTTCTCGCTCCTAGGGATCGTCCGCACTGTGACCGAATGGGCACGCCGCCAGTAGTCTCAGCAATCCGGAGCACTTGTCGTTTGCCATCTTGTGCAGTAAAGTCTCCCGGCATCATTAGCTGAGCTTGTTTAAGATTGCACAAGCTCATTGATTAGGCTGTTTTGCAGCCTTATTGCTTCAGGGAGAACCTTGATGGAACCGACGAACCTGCTGTTGATTCGCCACGGGCAGACGGAATGGAATTCCATCCGACGCTGCCAGGGCCAGACGGACACCCCCTTGAACGAACGTGGTATTGAACAAGCCCAGGCCGCGGCGGAGGTAGCCCGCCAGGCCGCCCCACATATCATCGTCACCAGTGACTTGCGCCGTTGTGCTCATACCGCAGAGATTATTGCCGAGGCCTTAGGGGTCGCTGTCGTGCCGGATAAGCGCCTACGTGAGTGGCATCAAGGGGTGTTGCAGGGCCTCCACTATCCTGAGATTGAAGCAGAACACGCCGAGTTGCAAGCCTTGCTGCGCCGCGAACCGCTCGACCATGCACCCGAGGGTGGTGAAAGTCTCGCTGAGATGGGCAAACGCGTCATCATGGCTCTGGACGACATTGCTCAGCGCTATTCGCAGCAGCGCGTTTTGGTCGTCACACATGAACTCCCCATCGCCTACATCCAGTGCCTGGTCAAGCGGCGGCCATTCACTGACATCTGGGATGTCAAGGTGGAGAACGGTGTGATCATTCCGGTGGAGTGGCCACAGCCTACCCTTTCCTACGCGATGGTTTCCTGATCGCGACAGAAGCGTTCCTCATCCGCTATAATCCAGGCAGTGTGATGCATGCCAAGGGAGAACGCGACCGATGCCGGATCATGATAACGTCGTCCTTGTGATTTTTGGCGCTTCCGGGGACCTTACGCAGCGCAAGCTCATCCCATCGCTGTACAGCCTTTATCACAAGCATCGACTGACCAAACACGTGCACATGGTCGGCGTCTCGCGGACCCAGTTTAGTCACGATGAGTTCCGCGATCGCATGAAGATGGGCGTCGAGGAACACGCTAGCCAACCCTTTGACGCGAACACCTGGGCCGATTTCTCACAGCGCATCTGGTACCATCCGGGCGATGCCACCCAGGCCGATGCCTATGCCGGCCTGGACGAGTTCCTCACGAATTTACCAGATGCCCCGAAGAACCGGTTCTATTACCTCTCGACCGCACCACGCTTCTTCCCCGTTATTGCAACCAACCTGGGGGCAGCAGGGATGCACGTGAGTGAGGAAGGCTGGCGGCGTCTGGTGGTTGAGAAGCCCTTTGGCAGCGACTTATCCTCGGCTCACGCCCTCAACGACGCCCTGCATGAAGTGTTCCAAGAGGAGCAGATTTACCGCATCGACCACTATCTTGGCAAAGAAACCGCGCAAAACATTCTGTTCATGCGCTTTGCCAACACCATCTTTGAGCCACTCTGGAATCGCAACTACATCGACAACGTGCAGATCACGGTAGCCGAGTCAGAGGATGTAGCCCGCCGCGCTAGCTTCTATGAGACTGCCGGCGTGATGCGCGATATGTTCCAAAATCACCTGCTGCAACTTCTCGCTCTGATTGCGATGGAACCCCCCGCCTCCTTTGATAGCACCGCCATCCGCAATGAGCGCGTCAAGGTATTGTCGGCAGTTCGACCGATTCGCCCCGACGAGGTCGCCCAGCATACGGTCCGAGCTCAATACCGCAGCTACCGCGATGCAGAGGATGTGCCACGCAACTCAGAAACGGCAACCTATGCCGCCCTGCGCTTCTATATAGATAACTGGCGTTGGCAGGGTGTGCCCTTCTATCTGCGGTCTGGCAAAGCGCTCAACACCAAAACCACCGAAATTGCGATCCACTTCAAGGAACCGCCCCACCTCATGTTCCCAATGGCAGAGGGCTCGCACATCCCCCCCAATCGTCTGTCGCTTTGCATCCAGCCAGACGAAGGGATGCACCTAGGTTTTCAAGCGAAGGTCCCTGATACACTCGTGGACATGGTGCCGGTTGATATGGCCTTCCACTATTCAGATTCGTTCAACGGAACCAATATCCCAGAGGCTTATGAGCGTCTCTTGATTGATGCAATCATAGGCGATGGATCGCTCTTCCTACGCAGTGATGGGATCGAATTGGCCTGGAAGCTGATCGACCCGATTTTAGAGGGATGGGCCAGCGACAGTGCTCCGCCACTGGCCTTTTATGAGTCTGGGACCTGGGGGCCGTCCGAAGCAGATCGCTTCTTGGGTGAGGACGGTCGTAGTTGGCAATTAGGCTGCGGCGGCCACAGCTAACTTGAGGCCCGCGCCAGCTCTTCGCGTGCCATCGCGATTGCGGCGTCCAGACTTGAAGCAACACGAACCTCAATGCTGCCATACTGCTCTTGCTTAAGGCTATTCGAAAAGAACGTTACAAGGTCATCTGGTCCCACCAAGATCGTCCGCGCACGGTCGTCAGACACCGAGCCCCGTCCGCCCCGATAGGCTACACCCAACCACTCCAGCATGTGGTTGAACTCTAGATCGCCTGCATGGATATTGAATATCCGATAAACCGGTCCTTCGATTTCTTCGATGATGCCCGCTGTGAGAGAATACAATTCCTGCAAATCTCCGACGAGGTCCTCAATGGGATCGCTCATTTCCAAGATCAATATCGATTCGCCACTAAGCTTTTCAACACTAAATGCCATGATGCTCCCCTCATCGTTCAGCAAAGAAAAGAGTCGGGCGGAGGACCCGACTCGCTAATTGGCCAATAGACACACACCAGTGGATGCGGGCAGGCGCTGCCTACAGGTTGGTACCAATTGCCGTCGCCTGCTTTGCCCAATCTATAACCTGCGTTGGGTCCAACCACCATACAAAGCCACTCACTCTTCCAACGTATCGCTCCATAGGTGAATGTATCGCAAGAACGTTAAGACTCATGGGCATTTTGTAGGGCTTCAAGTGGGATTGTCATCGAATAGAGATGAGGAGTGGCACCCTGGACCTGTGATGAACGTCACGTGTTGTCATATGCTCATAAGTGTATGATTGGGTCAATGAACAAAGCAGAACAAGATAAATCTAACGGAGGTCCTGATGGCTTCACCTGTTATTACCGATGAGTGCACCCTGTGCGGCGTTTGCGAGATCGAATGCCCTGTTGAAGCAATTTTCGAAGGCGACGATCATTTCGAGATCGATCCCGATCTGTGCGTAGAATGCGAAGGCTATAGCGACACCAACCTGTGCATCGCTACCTGCCCCAGCGACGCCATCGTCCTGCCCTGAGTGGACTTGGGCCAAAACCAAGGGAGCCAAACCGACCAGATTGGCTCCCTTTTTGATTCAATGCAAGCCTAGTGCAATGACCTAGGCTTCTAGCTTTTGGACAACCCGCTCCAATTTGGCCTTTGCCTCGGCTGCCACTTCAATCAGCCCTGCGCTTTGATCCAAGGGCGGCATCCGCATCATCGTATCCGGATTGGCGATCGCCACCAATACATCGTTTTCACGCTGCTCAACCGTGACGTTGCAGGGCAACATCACACCAACGCGGGCTTCGTTCTGCAAGGCACGATGGGCTAATGGCGGATTGCAGGCCCCTAAAATCACATAAGGCCGGAATTCTACATCCAGCTTCTCTTTGAGGGTCGCATCCACATCAATGCGGGTCAGGATTCCAAAACCTTCAGACTTCAAAGCATCGATCACTTTTTCGACAGCCTCATCGTAGCTATCGCTTAAGCTAACTTCAAGAGCCAATGGCGGCATAGTTCAGATCTTCCTTTTGAGGTTCATATACAGTGCTTAGAGTGTAACAACAGACGCCCCCAAAAGGATGGTCCATAAGCAAATCTAATCTAATTTGTGGCCATCCCCATGAAAAGGTTGTTGAGGGATTCAGCCAGGGTAGGGTGGGCAAAGATGCCGTCGCGAATGGCCGTGTAAGGCACCTGCCCCATCATAGCCATTTGCAGGACGGCCATCACTTCGCCCCCTTCAATGCCCAGGATGGCGGCCCCAAGGATTTGGTCGGTATCGCCATCAACAACGGCTTTCATAAAGCCGCGCGTCTCTTCGACCTCAATAGCGCGAGCCACGTGGGCCATCGGCAGTTTAGCCACCAACACCTTGTAGCCTTGCTCACGCGCTTCCTGTTCGGTCAGCCCAACCCGGCCCAACTGCGGATCAGTGAACAGCGTATAAGGAACCAGACGACCGTCCGTACTGGCATCACCATCTTCAATCAGATTGGTGCGCACAATGCGGAAATCATCATAGGAGATGTGCGTGAAGGCCGGACCGCCATGCACATCGCCCAAGGCGTAGATGCCGTGCACATTGGTCTCCAGCTTGTCGTTCACCTTGATGTAGCCGTGATCATCTGTTTCAACGCCAGCGGCTTCGAGATTAAGCCTGTCGCTGTTGGGCACCCGCCCAGCAGACATGACGATGTGTGATCCGGTGACTGTCTGCTCGCCATCGGGCGTATCGAAGGTCACACTGACTTGGCCATCGTCGTCCTGGGCGAGACGCTTCGCTTGGGCACGATAGATGATAGTGATTCCATCTTCAGTCAAAATCTTGCCCAGTTCCTCAGAGATATCCTCGTCTTCGCGTGGGGCTAAGCGGTCGCCAACCTCAAGGATGGTGACGCCAGCGCCAAATCGACAGAACATCTGGCCAAACTCTAGCCCGATGTAGCCACCGCCAATCATAATCAAGTGATCGGGAACCTCTCCCAACTCCATTAACGAGGTGGAGTCCAGCACGGGAACCGACTCAATCCCATCCAGAGGCAAGGTGCGATTGCGCAGGCCAGTATTGATGAAGATTAAGTCCGCGCTCAGTTCGCGGGTACCGCCCTCGTTGAGGGTGACTTCTAGGGTCTTTCCAGCGATGAAGCGTGCCTCACCATCGATGTAATCGACACCACCGTTGCGAATAGCGTTTTCGCTGCCGCTGCTCCAACTCTCGACAATGTCGCGCTTGCGTTGACGTACCTTAGCAAGATCAATCGTGACCTCACCGGTATGCACGCCATAATCCTCCGACCGACGCGCCATATAAGCGGCCCGAGCACTTGCAATCATTGTCTTGGTGGGAGTACAACCCACATTGACACAGGTCCCTCCTGCGTGTTCACGTTCTACTAACGCGACCTTATGCCCTGCCGACACCAGTGCGGTCGATAGCGGACCGCCGGACTGCCCCGCGCCGATCACAATTGCATCATATTGCTCTGCCATGGTCAAGCTCCTTTCGCATCTCGATGAGGATGTTGTGAGGTCTGTTCAGAAATAGCTCATCATGCTGACGCGATCACGCTTGCCATTCTTTCCCAAGTGCTTAGACCTGATAAAAAGATCAAGATCAGCTAAAATCTAAGCAACGACGCTTTAGATTTTAGGAAACACACGCTTTATGAAAAGAAAGGACGTCATTGATTCTATCAAGACGGCTCCTGACAGATCCGTTTTGATTATTGGCGGCGGCATCAACGGCATTGGCACCTTCCGTGACCTTGCCTTGCAAGGTGTCGACGTGATTCTGGTCGAACAAAACGACTTCGGCTCTGGTGCTAGCGCTGCCTCATCCCACATGCTGCACGGCGGTATCCGCTATTTGGAGAACGGGGAATTTCGCCTGGTACGTGAGGCCCTGCGCGAGCGCAATCTGCTGCTGCAAAATGCACCGCATTATGCCAAACCGCTGCCTACCACCATCCCGATTTTCTCCCGTTTTTCTGGCCTGCTGAATGCACCGCTCAAATTCCTCGGTTTGCTTAACAAACCCGCCGAACGTGGGGGGCTGGTCATTGGGGTGGGGCTGCGTCTCTACGACGCTTACACGCGCAACCATCGCATGACCCCCACCCACGAGTTTCTCAATCGTGCGGACTCGCTGAAAGCCTATCCTGACCTCAACCCACAGATCGTGAGTACGGCGACCTACTACGATGCCTGGATGCCTTATCCTGAGCGCATCTGCCTGGAGCTAGTTCTAGAAGCGGAACAAGCCGAACAGGCTCGCGCCCTGAATTACGTCTCGGCGGTCGACGCACAGGATGAAGAGGTCGTCCTGCGTGATGAACTCAGCGGTGAGACCTTCCATATTCGGCCCAAAATCGTGATCAATGCCGCTGGCCCCTGGATTGACTTTGCCAATCGCGGCCTCGGACAAGAGACGAATTTCATCGGTGGCACCAAAGGCTCCCACTTGATCCTCCATCATCCTGAGCTGATTGAAGCCACTCAGGGCCACGAGTTCTTCTTTGAGAATCACGATGGGCGGATTGTGCTGATCTTCCCCTTCATACAGGATCGGCTGATCGTGGGGACCACAGACATCCGCATTGATGATCCCGATGAGGCTGTTACCACTGAAGAAGAGATCGACTACATTCTAGGGATGTTGCCACGCGTCTTTCCGAACATCACGGTAGAGCGCTCTCACATTGTATTTACCTTCTCAGGCGTTCGGCCCTTGCCTGC
>JAADYZ010000565.1 GCA_010092775.1 Chloroflexota bacterium | reverse complement strand
TCACAGTATATCCATGTTCCAAATGGGCGGATGCACTATGTCGATGAAGGGGATGGTGAAACCATCATGATGCTGCATGGGACACCAATGTGGTCGTTTCTATACCGTCATCTGATCAGCGGATTGTCTGATCAGTATCGTGTCGTCGCACCTGCCCATCTTGGGTTTGGCCTCTCGGATAAGCCACAAAATTACAGCTATCGACCCGAGCAGCAAGCACGCAACATCGCCGCGTTTATCCGCCAGCTCAATCTACAGGACATTACACTAGTGGTCCATGATTTCGGAGGACCCATCGGATTATCGTATGCCCTCGATCACCCAGAGAACATTCGGCGCCTGGTGATCTTCAACACCTGGTTATGGCCTTTACAAGATGACCCTCAAATGGCCGTTGTGGGGCGATTGCTAAGCAGTCCTTTGGGGCGCTGGCTGTTTCTGCGTTTCAACTTCGAGGTCAACGTGATCACCCCCTCCGCTTTCGGAGATCGGGCAAAACTTACCCGCGCGGTTCATGATCAATATCGCGAGCCTTTGCGTGATCCGATGGCACGTCAGGCCGTTTGGGTTTACGCGCGTGAACTGCTGGGATCACGCGATTGGTACAAGAGTTTGTGGGAACGTCGCGATGTACTGCAAGACATTCCCAAACTTATTTTGTGGGGAAAGAAGGACCCAGTCCTCCGACCCACTTATCTTGATCACTGGCTGGCTGCCTTCCCAAATGCACAAAAGGTCACGTATCCAGACACGGGGCACTATGTACAGGAGGAGCAAGGTCCGGCATTGGTGCCAACCATTAGGCAGTTCTTGGCCTAAGTGGAACGCCAAGCTGGGAACCGACCCACTACTAACCCACCAGCAGAATCTTGCCACTCCGCCCAGGTGTCCGCATATGTTCAAAGGCTTTGGCATAATCTGCCAGATCATACTCGGCTTCAACAGGTGGCACGATCTGCCCTTGAGCCATCAAGGTCATCACATTTGTGACGACGCCATTGATGTGTGCCTGGGGTTGCCGCCTGAACCAGGCACTCAACCAAAAGCCTTTGAGGCTTTTTTCATTAAACAGCATGTGCACACTGTCGACAGGAATGGATTGCCCACTTAACAAGCCATAACTCAATAACATGCCGCCATGCTGCAAGCTCTCAAGTGCGAGTAAGCCCATCTCTCCACCAACTGCGTCTGTGGCCCCTTGAACCCCACCGCCCGTCACCTCAAGAATTTGCTCTAGAAGATTGTCATCCTGAGTGGAAAATGCCGCATCCCCACCAAGCGCCAGCAGCTCATCGATCTGTTCACGCCGCCGTACAATGTTGACCGTCTTGATACCCCTCAGCTTCGCAAGTTGAATAGCTATGCGCCCCAACGTTGATCCAGCGGCTGTTTGCAGGAACCACTCACCTTCTTTAAGATCAAGTTCTTCTAGCATCATCACATAAACTGTGACAGGATTAACAATCAGTTGAGCTGCGGTTGCACTGCTCACCGTTTCTGGGACGGGTATAATCTGCTCTGCTGAGAGCACAATCGACTCTTGCCACTTCCCACCCCCACCCAGCGGAACAACTCGCTGGCCAATTTCGAATCCTGCGACTCCTTCTCCCAACGCTTCTATTTCGCCCATCGCCTCACCACCTGGTATCGCTGGAAAGGCATCCGGCAGGATTGGATACTGACCTTGAATGGCCAGTAAGTCTGCTGGGTTAACAGCGCGATGGGTCAAGCGCAGCAAGACCTCACCGGCTTTAGGTTGGGGTTTCGGTACGTCCACCAATTCAACCTGGTCGATGGGGTTGCCAAAGGCCTCATATTGCAAAGCGCGCATGATGGCACATCCTTATGTTGGTGGAATAATTGTGACCTCGCACAAGGTAGGTCAGGCAGGTATCTCAAGCCAATTTATGGACGTGAGGGTGTTCGACTGGCCCTTTTTGTCCCACATATTCGGCTGGGCCGAAGCCAATCACGATGAAAATGAGGGGTGGGAGTAGCGCACTGAGGTACCCAATAGCCGGGTTCAGCCCGAAGGAACGGGCCAGCTTTGGCATGAGAAACAAACATCCAATCGGAGCAGTAAAGCTGAGCATACACAGCACACCTTGCCAATAGGGTGTGCCCGCGATGCGCGACAGTACGATCAAATTATAGAAGGGGATTAGCCCGGTCCAGCCAGGTCGGCCTGCCTTCTCATGCAAACGCCACCATGCAATAGCGGTCGGAATGAAGAAGACAATAAACATCGTATTGAAGACTGTCACATACCACGAAAGTGGCTGGAGAAACGGGTATTGTGTGGCAAGGGCTTCAACGGTCATCGGGCTTCCTGATGGGATGAACAAGCACGAGAACCTTAGCGCAGCGCTGGGCTAATTGCAAGCTAGTAATTGATTGTCCAGCAACCTTCTCACTAAGCCAACACCCTAGCGCGGGGCTACGAGTCGGTCGACAGCAGACCTCACTCCAATTTTCACTATGTCGCCAACGCCTAGCTTACCACGAGCGCGCCCTAACCAAAACAGCGTTTCCATGAATGAGTGTGGTACGTAGGATTGCTCCGCTGCGGGCTTCCGCTCAAGATGCACTGCTTCTTGGGGACAGGTCGATACACATAATCCACAACCGATACAACGCTGTTCGATGATCTCTGCCACCCCAGTATCAAAGCTAATCGCATCCATCTGGCAGCGTTCCAGGCAGGTTCCACAACCATCGCAACGATCCCAATCGACGCTTGCTCTGAACGGGGTGGAAACAATCGACGCAGGGTCGGGGCGCTGCTTGATCGTCGTCAGCGCTGCACAACAGCATCCACAACACATACACATAAACTCAGCATTACGTGCGTTACCAGGCTGTAAGATCAGGCCCGTTGCTTCAGCTTGCTCAAGTAGAGCTAAGGCCTCCTCTTTGCTGATCTCGCGGGCAAGCCCATTTCTAATGTAGAACTCGGCTGAACTCCCAGCCGTCAGGCAAGTCTCTGACGGTTTATCGCAAGCATGCCCGGCGATCTCAGCTTTCTGGCGGCAGACACAGGGTGCGACGCCAAAAGTGGTTTGCGAAGACATCAAGTCAATCGCTCGCTCATAAGGCATAACCGCCAAACCAGGATCGATGCTGGCGCCAATGGGCACCGTCCGGAGCTGAGGCACTTTCTGCCAATCGTCAGTGTTGAGGGCTACAGGCAAGTATTCAGCCAAGTCCTTGGCTAATTCGGCATCGATCTTCCCAACCTGAAACTCAAAGATTCCGACTGCAAATTGCATCGCATAGTACTTAGGAGCATCCGGGTTGCTGTGATCGCTGTAGAGCAGCCCTTTGCGTTCCATCGCCTGCAACATCGTTGCCGCCTCCCCGGAACTGAGCCCAGCTCGGTGCCCGATGACACGGGCGTCTTCTGGGATCAACGCGAGATGAAGGGCCAACGCGGCTTCTTCTGGTGTAAACAGACGCCGCAAAATGCGCAACTCTACGCCGCTTTCTGTTGCGGGATAACCACCAGGCAAGCTGTCAAGATGCTTGGCAAGCCGTTGATAAAGGTCTGAAGTCATGCAGTTCTCCTCTCAGCCACAGCCATGTGTCTCCGCGCGGTTCTCCACTGTGCTACCCTCAGCCTAGCATGAATATCCTGGCATAGGCAGTGACAACACGCTCTTATTCTCTGTATTCC
>JAADYZ010000113.1 GCA_010092775.1 Chloroflexota bacterium | reverse complement strand
GAATTGCCCCATCAATGCAGAGACATCAAGATGTAAATAGCGCGCATAGTTGCGCAGAAAGCCCTTGGCATGGGTCAGTGAAGGCAGTTCGGAGAAGTCACCGGCCTCAAGCGCCTCCAGATACTTCAGCCGGATGCGCGTCTGCATGGCGGCTTCATCTAGAGTGAGCGCGCGTTCTTCACGCGCTTGCCGCAGAAGCTGCCCAATCGATTGATAGGGTGGAAGGTGGTCTACCACGCGCGCCTACTCCACAGAAAGAGCCAGCGGCGGGGCCGGTGGCTCTGATGTCTCATGCCGTCTTGGTAAACGGTTGTCCTCAACCCCGCCTCGCTAGGCTTCAGCGGGCTCTTCAAGTTCTGGGTCAGCCGATGGAATATCATCGTCGGCTAGTGGAATGTCGTCATCCGCGGCAGGGACGTCCATGTCCTCGACCTCTTCAGCGGCAATAGCGTCGTCAGCCATTGCCTCAGCAGGGTCTTCCTCGACTTCTGCTTCAGCCTCTAGCAATCGCGGATCCTCGCCCTCACGGAAGAGGACCACTTTCACCATCGGGGAGAAGCCCATGTCGAGCCGAACGGGTATATCGAAGTCGCCGAGTTCGCGCAAGGGACGGTCACCCACGCGGCGCTTGTCGAGCTCCAAACCCAGCTCTTCCTGAATTTGCTCAGCGATCTCAGCCGTCGTAACAGAGCCATACAACTTGCCCGACTCGCCCGCCCGCACCGGAAAATACAGCGTGAGTTCTTCGATCTTCTCGGCTACTTTCTCGTAGTGCTGGGCCAGTTCAGCCCGACGCACCTCAGCCCGCTCACTCAGATTTTGCAACTGGCGCAGTGCGCCGGGCGTCGCTTTGACCGCCATGCCCTGCGGGATCAGATAATTCCGCGCATAGCCAGGTGCCACATCAACGAGTTCACCGGCCACACCTTGGTTGTACACATCTTGCAATAAGATGACTTTCATCGTAGTCCTGCCTCGTTTTGCTCACAATGGTGGGCGGCAATCTTACCGTATCCCTGATTAGCTATCAAGAACAATTTGATCTTGCCGCCAACATAACAAGCGAGAGCGGGGAAATCCCCGCTCCGCTTCATAAGCATATCGATGGAGGCTGTGCCCTGCAAGCTCTCTTAGCTCGTCAGTGGCTCTGGCTCCTCAACCGGTTCCTGTTCGGTGGCGGTGAAGGTCAGACTACCATCTACCACATCGATCAGCACAGCATCTCCATGACCAATCTGGCCACTCAAGATAGCATCGGACAGCATGTCTTCGACGTCATTCTGAATGACACGGCGCAGTGGACGTGCCCCATAGTCTGGGTCATAGCCCTTCTCAGCCAGATACACTTTGGCGCCCTGTGTCAGATCGATAGAGACTTCGTGCTCGACCAAACGGGCGGCCACGTCGACGATCAAGAGATCGACAATCTCAGTGATTTCCTCTTTGGTCAGAGCGCGGAAGACAATGGTCGCATCCACACGGTTGAGGAATTCCGGACGGAAGACGCGGCGGAGCTGCTCGGTGAGCTTCTTGCGCATGTCTTCGTAGGCGTTCTTCTCAACTTCTTCTTCACTGCGAGGCACAGCGAAACCGATGGACGAGGTACGCTTGATGGTCTCCGCGCCGACGTTGCTGGTCATGATGATGATCGCATTGCGGAAGTCTACCATGCGGCCACGCGCATCCGTCAGGTGACCCTCTTCCATGATCTGAAGCAGCATGTTGAAGGCTTCTGGGTGGGCCTTTTCGATCTCGTCGAAGACGACAATCGAATAGGGGCGACGGCGGACGGCTTCAGTCAACTGTCCTGCGTCTTCATAACCCACGTAGCCAGGAGGCGCACCAACCAGGCGGGCCATCGCGTGGCGTTCCATGAACTCGCTCATATCCAGGTGGATCAGGGCGTCTTCGCTGCCGAACAAAAACTCGGCCAGTACCTTGGTCAACTCGGACTTACCCACACCGGTTGGTCCAAGGAAGATGAACGAACCGATCGGGCGACGCGGGCTTTTGAGACCAGCGCGAGCGCGGCGGACCGCTTTGCTGATCGCTTCGATGGCTTCGTCTTGGCCAACGATGCGCTTGTGCAAAGCTGCTTCCATCTCCAACAGGCGAGCGCTTTCTTCGCCAGCGATGCGGGTGATCGGGATACCCGTCCACATCGCGACGACTTCAGCCACATCTTCCGCGGTGACCTGCGCATCGCCTTCATCGGTCCAGTTGCTCTGGATGCCGGTGATCAGTTCAGCCAATTCCTGCTCGCGTTCGAGCTGGCTGTTGGTGGCTTCCTCGCCTTCGGGCAAGTTGGTGAGGTCATCGCGCAGGGTCTGAAGCTCCTCTTCAGCGCGGCGCACCCGGCTTGACTCCGGCGACTTGTACATCCGGACGCGAGCTGCACTTTCATCGATCAGGTCAATGGCCTTGTCTGGCAGGAACCGATCCGGCACGTAGCGGCTGGACAAGTTTGCAGCGGCATCAATGGCTTCGTCAGTGATCTTCAATTCATGATGATCTTCATAGGGCTGACGAATACCCATCAGGATGCGAACTGTCTCTTCAACGGTGGGCTCATCAACGGCGATGGGCTGGAAACGACGTTCTAGCGCTGCGTCAGACTCGATGTGACGGCGATATTCATCAAAAGTGGTCGCACCGATACACTGTAGTTCACCGCGAGCCAGGGCTGGCTTCAAGATGTTGGCGGCGTCGACCGAACTACCTGCCGAACCAGCGCCAACCAGCATGTGAACTTCGTCGATAAACAGGATACTATCGGAGGCCTTCAGTTCTTCGATTACGCGCTTGAGGCGCTCTTCGAACTGACCACGGTACATGGTACCGGCTACCAGTGAACCGACATCCAACTGAAGAACGCGCTTACCGACTAGTGGTCCAGGGATTTCGCCCCCGATAATGCGCTGGGCCAGGCCCTCAACGATGGCGGTCTTACCCACACCGGGTTCACCGATCAGCGCAGGGTTGTTCTTCGTGCGGCGGCTCAGGATTTGGATCACCCGCTCGATCTCCATCTCGCGGCCAATCACAGGGTCGAGCTTGTTTTCCTCAGCCAGGGCTGTCAAATCAGTTGCCAACTGATCAACCAGCGGCGTCTTGGCGCTGCTGCTTGAGCCGCTGGTCTCGCGCTTCTTACGCGGCGGACGCGGCGACGTTGGGCGGGCGGCCGCCGGGGGTGGCGATGACGGGCTGTCTTGTAAAACCCGATGGGTCTGTTTGCGAATTTGATCTGCGGAAATGTCCAGGGCCTTTAGCACATCGATGGCCACCCCTTCGTTGTGGCGGACCAGACCGAGCAGGAGATGCTCTGTGCCGATGTAGTGATGCCCCATGCGGCGTGCTTCTTCAATGGCTAGCTCAATGACCTCTTTCGTACCAGGGGTCAATTCGAGCCGGGTAAAGGGGTTGCTTTTGCCTGAGCGTGTCTTACGCACGACCAGCTCTTCAACTTTCTTGGCATCTAACCCCAGCTCTCTCAAAACGCGGCCTGCCACCCCGCCGTCCTCTTTAATGAGGCCGAGCAGCAAGTGTTCGGTGCCGACGTAGCTGTGCTCAAGGCGCTGTGCTTCTTCTTGGGCCAACGCAAGCACACGGCGAGCACGTTGTGTAAAACGTTGTGTGTTATTATCGGGCATAAGTGCCGCCCTCCATCCTCTCCGATGCCATACCTTTACGCGGGGCTGTGTTTGCTATACTACCTTATCCATTCTGAAACTGCTAGTCCAGTATGTCTACTGGTGTTAACAATACACGCCGTCCAGGATTATCAAGTTCTCTCGCCCCTGGTAACGAGTATACTAGACTGTACACCCTCCACTATTAGAACACAATAAGAAAAGCGCCCCCAGGTATAACAGGACGCTCTCAATCAAGCGCTTTCGCGTGTCGTCTGGCTTAGTTCAAGACCTACTCCTGCATCTCCTGCCGCCCCTCCAAAGCCCCTGCCAGAGTCAATGAGTCGGCGTATTCGAGATCGCTGCCGACCGATAAGCCACGTGCCAGACGAGTGACGCGTATTGCCCCATGAAGCTTGTTATAGATGTACATGGCTGTCGCATCGCCCTCTAAGCTCACGTTGGTGGCAATGATCACCTCGCGCACGGGGCGACTGGCAACCCGGTCAACCAACTCTTTGATGCGCAATTGGTCCGGACCAATGCCTTCGATCGGGTTGATCGCCCCGTGCAGCACATGATAAACGCCGCGATAGTGACCAGTGCGCTCAATAGCGATCACATTGAGGGGTTCCTCCACCACACACACCAAACCCTGATCACGCTTCTCATCCGAACACACGGGGCAGGGGTCTTGCTCTGTGAGGTTGGCACAGATCGAGCAGTAAGTGATGCGCTCTTTCAGATCGTGCAGGGCGTCTGCTAGACCAAGCGCCTGGTCATCAGGCGCCCGCAGCAGAAAGTAAGTCAGTCGGGCGGCAGTTTTAGGCCCGATGCCTGGCAACCGTGAGAATTCATCAATGAGCCGCGTCACCGACGCAGGAACCGCTTGTGCCATGAGCTTATAGATTCAGCCCAGGAAGATCGACACCGCCGGTTAGACCTTCCATCCGTTTGGCTGCCTCTTCCTGTGAGTGTTCGATGGCTTGGTTCACGGCGGCAGTCAGCAGGTCTTGCAGCATTTCGATGTCATCGGGATCAACCACTTCCGGCTTGACCTCAATGGCCTGTACCCGTTGATGCCCGGTGATGGTGATCTTCACCATGCCGCCCCCTGCGGTGACTTCAAAGACTTCATCGGCCAGCTCTTCCTGAGCTTTAGCCATATCTTCCTGCATTTTCTGCATTTGCTGGACCAAGGCGTTCATATTGTTGCCTTTGCCTCCGCTGCCGCTCTTGCGGGGCGGTCCGCCTGATCCTTTACGACGTCGCTTAGACATATCGTGTTTTACTCCTCATGCTTGTCTTCTTCAATTCGCTTGACTTTGGCACCCAGTTCGCTGACCGCATGAGCCACAACGGGGTCCTCTGCAACCAGTGATTGGACTTCGTCGGATTGCGCACCCTCGTTGTCGCCCGCATCGCGACACATAATCTTCAGCGGGTAACCATACACTAATTTTAACTCACGCTCGATTACGACGCGGTTATCCTCGTCATTGAGTTTGCCAACCACAAAGCCACCTGCGCGCACAATAATCGTATCACCTTCTAGGCCCACCAAGGTCGATGAGTTCAGCAGGGCTTCAAGTGACAGCCCATTATCTGCGTGTTGACGGATGGCTTTCTTCAGGCTGTCCCACAACCGGTTGATCTCCTTCATCGTCGGGATGCTTTGCCCACCTCGACTCGATGGCTCAGGTGTGGCAGGAGCGGGAGCTCGTTGTTCGGGGGCAGACTGGGGAGCTTGTTCTGCTGGTGCATAGGCGACAGCTGTGGCTGTTGGGTGCAGGGCCTCAACACTCTCTAGCAGCGCCAGTTCAAGGGGAAGCTGTGGCTGCCAGCCGCCGCGCATGTCCGCTGCTGCTTCATTAAAGGCACGAATGCTGTCGATCAGCGTGCGGCGCGCCAGCACCTCGGCGTGATAGCTGGCAGCAGAAACCGTTTCAGGCGAGGCCAGGGTAACAGCCATCTCAGCCCCACCCGTTTGGATCAGCAGCACGAGCCGCATATATTCGACCATCTGACGAGCAAACTGCCGCGCATCAATACCTTGATCCAGCGCATAGTTGATCAATTCCAGACCTGTCGCCGGATCATTATCGACCAGGGTGTTGCAGAGGTCCTGGACGGTCTCACTCGCGGCTGTGCCCAACACCGCTTGAGCCATATCCAAGGTCAGGACACTGCCCGGCTCAGCGATCAACTGGTCCAACAAGCTGATCGAGTCCCGCAGTGAGCCCGTCCCCTGGCGTGCAATCAATTCCAGCGCGCCCTCCTCAGCCAGTAGGCCTTCTTCTTCGATCATTAAGCGCAGGCGCTCAACGACCTGGGCTAGGGGAATTCGTCGGAAGTCGAAACGTTGGCAGCGTGAAAGGATCGTCTGGGGCACCTTGTGAATTTCGGTTGTGGCCAACACAAAAATCGCATGATCCGGAGGCTCTTCAATGGTCTTGAGCAGGGCATCAAAGGCCGCGCCTGAAAAGCGATGTACCTCGTCAATAATGTAGACTTTGTAGCGCCCTTCATTGGGGGCAAAGGCCACACGGTCACGCAGTTCGCGTACATCATCGACACTGGTGTGCGAGGCCGCGTCAATCTCGATCATGTCGAGAAAGCGGCCCTGGTTCATCGCGATACAATGATCGCAAACATTGCACGGGCGGTTGGCAGGGTCAGGGTCCAGGCAGTTGACGGCCTTAGCTAGCAGCCGTGCACAAGACGTTTTTCCCGTGCCACGTGGCCCAGAGAAAAGGTAAGCATGGGCTATCCGCCCACTTACCAGGGCATTATGTAAAGTATATGTAACATGTTCTTGCCCGACCACATCTATGAAGGTAGTCGGGCGCCATTTAAGGTAAAGTGCTTGGGAAGCCACGGCATCCTCCTGGCTAGCGCCTGACAGTCTAGCATTGGGCTGGGGACCGTGCAAGCGCGATTTGCGCCGACAGCCGTTATAATCAAAACGAATTGCCCGCCTGTACGTAGTATGCTGTGAACGTGAGTCAGCGCAAGGAGTGTCAGAATGTCGTCGAATTCGAACCTACCCTCAACCGAACGTCGTGGCAGCAGTTTGTCGGGTCGTTCACCCGAAGAGCGCACCGGAATGCTGCGCGGCCTATTCAACAATGTCGCCCTCAGTTGGCGTCTCTTCTGGGATGGCCGCGTCCCGTTGCTGCTCAAGTCGCTCCCCTTGATTGGTGGAGCCTACCTAATCTGGCCGCTTGACATTATCACCGAGGCGGCGGTTGTCGTGTTTGGTCCAGGCGTCATCCTGGATGACATCGGCATTCTCACGGCGGCCCTGCTGCTGTTCGTCCGCATGGCGCCACCCGATGTGGTGCGCGAGCATCTGCGTGAACTCGGCGCAGTTTTGCCAGAGCGCTTGCGTCAAGATGAGCCAGCGGATGAAGGCGATATGGTCGAAGGGGATGTTGTTGATGGTGACGTGGTCGACGAACGCCCACCCGACAGCTACTACGAGTATCGCGATAGCAATTAGACTATCCTGAAGGATCATGTTCCGCAGTCTACGCTCCCAACTCATCATCTCCTACCTCGTCATCATCATGATGACTTTGTGCGTGGTGGCGTTTGCGCTGCTTGTGATCCTTTCACGCAGTCCGCTTCAAGAGGAACAAGTCTTTCAACAACTTGATGCCGTCCGGCAGGCAAACCAAGCCTTGATCCAGCGCACTGAGGACGAGCAGCTTTTCAGCGTGCTAGATCAAATTGCCGAAGACAATGCTGGGAACAACGTGCGGGTACTGCTCTTAGAAGGAGACTCCGCACGTGATCTGTTCCTGGAACCAGCTCGGGTCGCATACGACTCAGGAGGCACCCTGCAAGGCGAGCAACTCCGGGTCCGGCTCAATATTGGGTTCATCTCGGGTGGGCAAGTGCAATTGAACCGACGAGGGCGCTTTACTGATGAAAACGGCGACGAGTGGCTTTTCTCAACCAGCACAACGGGCAGCTTATTCGCAGACCGCAGCCTCAACCAGGTTATCCTCATCGCTCGCCCCAGGCGCACTGGGCCCCTCTTAGAGTTCTTGAGCTATGGTCTAGCGTTGCCGCTGATGCAAGCAGGCTGTGTCGGGATTTTGGTCGCTTCAGCTTTCGCGATCATCATCAGTAGTTCGGTTGCGCGACCACTCCGTAAAACGGCTTACGCGGCCAATGCCCTGGCTGCCGGCGATTACAGCGTGAGCGCGCCCGAAAGTGGCCCCCGTGAGGTTGCTGAAGTCGGACGTGCTTTCAACGTGATGTCCAATGAGATTCAAAAGGCCCAGCAAACCCAGCGCGATTTTCTGGCGAACGTCTCGCATGAACTCAAAACGCCTCTCACGTCCATCCAAGGCTTTGCCCAGGCAATCCTTGATGGCGCTGCGCCCGACCCGACTCGGCCTGCTTCCATCATTTATGCCGAAGCCAATCGCATGAAGCGTCTCGTCCATGATCTGCTCGATTTAGCTCGGATTGAATCAGGCAATGCGCCCATGCGCTTGGAGCAGATGGATATGAACGCACTGCTCAAGGCGATTGTGGATCGTTTTGAGATTGCTGCCCGCAAGAAAGACATCTCGTTGAACCTGGTGGTTCAGCCGGTTCCGCAAATCATGGGAGATGGAGACCGGTTGGCCCAGGTCTTCACCAATCTAATCGACAATGCCATCCGGCACACGCCCTCACACGGCATGGTGACCGTCAGCGCCCGCCCAGTTAATGGCGGGGTACAGGCCAGCGTCAGCGATACAGGGAGGGGAATACCGTCAGAGGCCCTCGAACGGATTTTCGAACGCTTCTACCAGGTGGATAAGTCGCGCAAACGGGCAGGCCGCCAGGGAACGGGCTTAGGGTTGACCATTAGTAAAGAAATCGTTGAAGCCCACGAAGGTGAGATCCACGTTGAAAGCGGCGAGAATCAAGGGACGACTTTTGTCGTCTGGCTGCCTGCATCGCTAGACCCTGTTAGCCAGCCAGCGGCAACGACTAGAAGAATGTCGACCCCTGTTCAATAAGGGCAATCGCCACCGCTATGGCGACACCCACAGCCAACGATAACAGAAATAGCACAAAGACTTTGAACGCGAGCGGGACTTCGACATCCTCGATGGGTGCGTCAATATCACCAGGTTTTCGCTGATTTGCCACTGCGATTCTCCTTAGAACAGGCTGAGCTGTACCGGATCATCCGAATCCGGGTCTTCAGCGTCATCTTGAGGGGGCTCACCCCAACTCTTGACTTGGTCAATCAGCGCGGGCAACTGGTTGAAGTCTAGCACAATTTCCTCTTTGACTTTTGGCGACCGGAGTCCCGCCGCTGGATGATACATAGGAACGACCAAGCGCGACCCAAAGCGGCGCGGCTGACCATGAATCTTGGAAATGCGAGCCTTCGGGAACCAACGGGCCATGCTGAAGCGCCCCAAGGTCACGATCACTTTGGGGTCAATCGTCTCAATTTGCCGATCGAGGTAGGCTTTGCAGGCTGCAATCTCATCAGCCGCCGGGTCGCGATTCTCAGGTGGGCGGCATTTCACGACGTTGCCAATGAACACCATCTCTCGGCTCAAGCCGATGCCTTGCAGCAGTTCCTCCAAAAAGCGCCCAGATGCCCCTACAAAGGGACGACCTGATTGATCCTCGTAGAACCCTGGCCCCTCACCAATCAGCATAATGTCTGAGGTCGCTGGGCCTTCACCAGGGACGGTGTTAGTGCGCCCCTGGTGCAGTGGGCACTTGGTGCAGCTAGCGATTTCCTGAGCGATGAGGTCGAGTGAGTCGGGCATGAGGGGCTCCCTTCGTTGGTCCATCTTTAATTCTGCTTCCCAATTATACGCTCTATACTCCCGAATTTCGCCCTATTTCCGTAAATCCCTCAGGGGGCGCTATAATGCGCGCTATGCAACTCACACTTCTTAAAGGCGGCCAACTCGTTGTCGAGGGGCAGTTGCTCACTGCCGACCTGGCGATCGTCAATGAGCGCATTCTAGGCTATGGGGCCGACCTGGCCCCGCCGCCTGAATTCAATCAGTTTGACACCGTTGATGTCAGCGGCTTAACCATCCTACCCGGCTTGGTCGATGTTCATGTCCATCTGCGTGAGCCAGGCGCGGAGCACAAGGAAGACTTCCTCAGCGGCACACGAGCGGCACTCGCGGGTTGCGTCACCACAGTTTTCGGGATGCCCAATACAACTCCCACCATCACGACGCGTACAAGCTTAGATCAGGCCATCGTACTGGCGGACGAAAAAGCGGTTTGTGATTTCGGCTTGTACGTGGGCGGAACCCAAGACAACGCTGATGAAGCCGCCTCACTGAGTGATGCGGTCGGCCTCAAGCTCTATATTGGCTCCAGCACAGGCGATCTGCTGGTCGACCAGTTTGAGGCGCAGATCGCCCACTTCATGGCCACACCACTCGATCGGATCATCGCCGTACACGCTGAAGATGAGGCGGCGGTCCGCCACTACGCGAAGCAGGGCCAGCGTCGCCCACCGATCTGCGCGAAGCTCTCAACAGCCTATCTACTCACATTGGCCGAACAAACGGGGCGCCACCTGCACATCTGCCATGTGACGACCCGCGACGAATTGACTCTCATTCGGCAGGCTAAAGAACGCGGTGTCCGCGTAACTTGCGAGGTCAGCCCGCATCATCTCTGGTTGAACACTCAAGACGAACAGCGCCTTGGCCCCTATGGTCGCTGCAATCCGCCCCTGCGCGATGAGCCTGATCGAACGGGGCTGTGGGAACACCTCGACGGTGTGGACCTCATTGCGACCGATCACGCGCCGCACACGCGTGCCGAAAAAGAAAGTGGCACTCCGCCAGCGGGCATCCCCGGATTGGAGACGATGCTGCCGCTGCTGTTGACCGCCGTCACGGAAGGCCGGATGAGCCTAGCCGATGTCGTATCATTTACAGCCACTCGCCCTGCCCATCTCTTCAATCTGCCCGACAAGGGCAGTATCCGTCCTAACAAACACGCCGACCTGACCCTGGTCGATCTTAACGAGACCTGGACTTTGTCCGACGATGGACTAGAAACCCGCTGCGGTTGGACCCCTTTCGCGGGGATGGACGTTACAGGGCGCGTCAAACAGGTCTGGCTGCGCGGGCAGTGTGTCTATCGTGAGGGCAGCGTTGTGGCCGAGCCGGGTTACGGACAGCGCGTTCAGCAAGGCCAAGCTGGGTGAAAGAAGAACCCCAGCTCAGCATCTTGATCACCGCCTATCGGGAAGCGGATACGATCGGAGCCGCCCTGGCGGCGGTTTGTCGCCAGGTTGATCTGGCATCGACTGAATTGCTGGTGATCTGCCCTGATCAAGAAACCGCTGATGTCGCCCGCCGCTATCCCGGTGTGACGATACTCAACGACCCCGCGCAAGGTAAACCCGCTGCCCTCAATCTCGGTCTTCAGCAGGCCAACGGCAAGTTGATTGTCCTGACAGACGGCGACGTTCTAATTGACGCGGATGCAATTAGGCCACTCCTCGCCCCCTTTGCTGATCCAGAGGTGGGGGCCGTCAGCGGACGCCCAATCTCGACCAGCTCACGCGACCGTATGCTAGGCTATTGGTCGCATCTCCTCACCGATGCGGGCGCCCATCTGGAGCGGCTGCGGCGAGATCGAACCGGGCAGTTCTTTGTTTGTTCTGGCTATCTCTACGCCATCAAGGCGGGGTTAGTCTCCAGCATCCCACTTGATGCTCTGGCCGATGATGCCGTGATCTCCCACCTGATCGGTGAGCAAGGCTATCGAATTCGTTATGCACCTGACGCACACGTTCGGGTCAAATACCCCGATAACTATCGCGATTGGCTGACCCAAAAAGTCCGGAGCGCAGGCGGTTATGCCCAGCCGATTATTGCGCAGTCCGCACTGCAAATGCGGAGTTTCTGGCATGAGCTGCTCAATGGCACCTGGCCGGCACTCGCCTATCCTCGCAGCTTGCGTGAACTGCTCTGGACCGCTGCGCTATTCGCAGCACGCCTGCATCTATGGACCTTGATCTTCTGGCATGTGCGTATCAAGCGGACGCCACTGCCGGAATTGTGGCGTCGCGTAGAGAGCACGAAATAAATTTTCCACAAACTTTTTACAGGTTAGTTTCTTAACCTCTCCTTAAAATGGTATAATCCCTCCTTGAGGTGTCACCCAATTCCAGCCTAGTCCATCCGGTAGGGCTCCATACCACCACCCGAGGAATATCATGACTTGGTACAAAAACGTCGTTGACGTCTGCATGGGCGTCAAAGCCACCGACCGTGTGTTGTTGATTACCGATGAGGTACTCAGCGAAGAACAAGAACTTCTAGCCCAGGCGATTCAGGCGCATGGCCCCCTGGCTCTTAAGCGCTGGACCCTACCCGAAGATCAACGCCCCCTGAAGGTTGCCCCCGATGAGATCATCCAGGCTATCAAACAGAGCAGTGTGGGCATCCACTTCCTCGGTCAGACGACGCATGCCGAACAGCCTTATCGCATTTCCGTCTTGCAGGCAGTCGAGAAAAGCCGGATTCGCTTGGCCGCCGGGATCAACATGGATCAGGCGATGTTTACGAACGAATTGACTGCTGACTATGTCACGATCTCAGCCAACACTTACCGGCTGCTGGAGCATCTTCAGCATCGCGATCAGGTTCACATTACGTCACCGCTTGGCACTGATCTACGGATGTCCATCAGCGGGCGGCGCATCGCGGTAGACCCGGGCATCTTCCGCAGTCCGGGCTACTATAATTTGCCGTCGGGCGAATGCTATGTAGCACCTATCGAGGATAGCGCCGAAGGAACCCTGGTCATCGATAAGTCTTTCCCAGGCATTCTGATCGAAGAACCGATTTCATTGATCTTTAAGAAGGGGCGCATCGTCGAGATCAGCGGTGGAACCGAAGCCGCTCAACTGCGCCAGGTCATTGAGACCAGTGAGACCCAGCCCAATGGCGAGGGAACCCGTAATATCGCCGAACTGGGAATTGGAACCAACCCACAGGCCCGTATCACTGGTAACAGCATGACGGATGAAAAGGTGATGGGCACCATCCACATTGCGATTGGGCACAACGCCAACGCACCTTACAACGGGAAAAATGTCGCGCCAATCCATCTTGATGGGGTGATGGGTGAACCTACCCTTAGGATTGACGAAGACGTTCTCATCAAAGACGGCGAATACCTGCTGTAGAATCGCCTTCGCTACAAAGCCGAGACATGCGCTACAATTGAGCGCATGATCGGGGATATAGAAGCATTCATCAAGTATTTCCACGGCCAGCGCCGTCGGACTCAATGGTTGGTTGACGTAATGCCACCGGAGAAAGCAGAATGGCGTCCGTGGCCTGGGGAACCCTCACCAGGTGAGATCATTTGCCGGATTGCTGCCGGACATCGGATGTATGCAACAGCTTTCGCCCACAATTATTGGGAGGTTGATGCTTACGAACAGGCTGCGACCAACTGGGATTCAGCTTTAGAGTACTTCACTGAAAACACAGAGTACGCGCTCGACCTGATACGGCCTCTCCCCAATCAAGCCCTTAATCAAAGACGCCGACGCCCTGATGGTCAGGAGACCAGCGCCTGGCGTTTTTTGATGGCGATGCTCGACCATGAGGTCAGCCATCGTTCACAGTTCAGCACCTATCTAATGCTGCTCAATGTGCCGCGCCCCCGTTTGGGCGGGGTTACGATTGAAGTTGTTCGACAGGAATTACGAGGTAGCTAGCGTAAAGGAGTCAATACGATGAGTAACCAAGGTGGCCTGACACCCCGCGGTGGCCCGCGAGGATCGCAAAGTGAAGGGCGCTTCGATTGGGGGGAAATCGGGCGTGCAGCGGTGTTAATCATTGCCGCCGCTGCGGTGGTCATGTGGACTGTGCCTTTGATTGGCGCTCTACTCAATGAGACGGGCAGCACCAGCCCAATGGCTGGAAATGAGGTTTACCGCTGGGCCATCTGGGCAGTCGCCTGGGTTGTAACAATCTGGCAGGGTCAGGTACTGATTAAGAAAGTCGGCGATCGGATCATTGATGATATGCTTGCGGTGTCAATAATCGCGGCGATCGTTCTGCTAGTCTTAAAGCTGTTCAGCGCTGTAGCCTATGTTCCGGTTGGGTCGGAAGGTCAAAATCTGGCCGTGCTAACCTTTATCGACTTAGGCGGCGCATTGATGCTTGTGGTAGTCGCCATGATTGGCGCGCGGATCAATCGCTATTAAGGTCACCTGAAACGCCACACCCAGCGATTAGCTGGGCTTCTTCGGGTTCTCGGGGTTGTGGCTAAGGGCTTCGGCGATGTTCATCACCATTCGGCCGATGTCGATTTCGCCTTTGTTGAGAACCCCCACCACTGGCCAACCCGTGAGCAGGTCTTTCTCTTTTTCTTCCAGTACTTTGGCTGTCGCGACCAGAACGCGCACAGGTTTATTGGCCAAATCGCTGCGTATGTGGCTCAATACACCGAAGCCATCCAAGCGCGGCATCATCAAATCGAGCACAATGAGATCAGGCGGACCTTGAGAAGCGAGCTTCTCGGTGGCCTCCTTGCCGTCTTTAGCGATTTCCGTTTGGTGTCCGGCCATTGTAATCGTGATATTGAACAGCTCACGTACATCTGGCTCGTCGTCAACAACCCATACTGTTGCCACGGCTCTACCTCACTCGTCGAGAATTCACAAAAGGTTCATGAAAATAATATACGCCGATCGCGGCGCTGTCAATGGCAGGTTAGATTTATGTGTCACTGAGAAAGACAGGGAGATGGCCAAGCGCGATAATCTCGGACCACTTACCCTGGTCACCCTCTGTAAACATCGCTGCGCGTGCAACGATATTGCCATCTGCCTCGCTCACGACCCGCTCCATACCCTGTAGGGTGCTGCCTGTCGAAACAACATCATCAACCAGCACAACCCGCTTGTTCATGATGTGCTGACGATCCTTTTCATCTAAGAACAAGGTTTGGAGTGATCCTGTTGTGATGGATTCAGTATCCGCACTGAGTGCCTCTCCCATGTAAGGTTTATGCGTCTTGCGCAACACCACCCAGGGAAGCTTCATGCGTACTGCAAGAGCATATAACAGCGGGATGCTTTTTGCCTCCGCGGTCACTAGCACATCTGCATCCAGATCAGCAAGCCGCTCGGCCAGGGCATTGGCCGAGACTTCGATCAACTCCGTATCACCTAGAATGTTCACAATTGCGATGGTCACACCGGGCGCCACTTCAAAAAGAGGCAGGTCACGATGAAGCCCTTCAATCTCAATCGAGTAGGTTTCTCGATGTTGTTCGGTCACGCAGCATCTCCTCACAAGCAGTTATGGACTGCGTCGTGGGTTCAGTCAGTACCCTCAGTTCGTTATTGTACTAATTCCAGCTTGTAAAGCACAACGATTAGCTACAATCTGTGAAGGTTCTGATAGACCCTTGCAGAAAGGAACACAGATTATGCCCGTTAGGATGCTTGTCACTGCGTTCGAACCTTTTGATGGCCGGAGCGAAAATGCATCCTCGGCAGCGCTTGCCGACCTTGAAGTAGCCCCGCCACCCGGGGTGGATCTGCATACTGCCTTGCTGCCCGTCGTTGCCTTTGAAGCCGGAGATTTGCTGTACAAAGCGCTCCGCGACAGCGAGCCGCAGGTCATCTTGTGCCTGGGTGAAGCGGGCCGCGACGCGATCAACATTGAGACCATCGGTTATAACGAGCGGAGCTACGGTATCCCAGACAACCTGGGGAATCAATTTGACGGGGCACCCATCCTAGACGATGGTCCAGCAACCTACGAAGCTACCCTACCCATCGATGATCTCTACCAAGCTGTCGCCGTACTAAACATTCCTGTTGAGCGTTCAACCAATCCAGGGCGCTATCTATGCAATGAGGTACTCTACCTGGCTTGCCACTACACTACGAACCAACCTGAGATCGTCGCAGGCTTTGTACATGTGCCGCTTTTGCCCGAGGCGGTTGAGGGTAAGCCTTCTATGCCGACCGACGATGTTGTGCGTGCCTTGCGTGCCATGATTAGTCATCTGGCTGAGGCGTGGCCAGATCAGCAAAAGGCTGGAAGCCAATCATTGTAATCTCCTGGGCAGGCCCAAAGTCGTCGTAAACCACGCGCACCTGCCCTCCTTCCTGCCCAGCCGTTTGGACGATCCAGAACAGCAGTTCATCCATTCGGCGGCCTTGGAGTACAAAAGGGGCCCCGGGAACTTGTGTCACACTGCCCACGTAAGCCCCCGAAAGAATAAGCACCCGCTCACCTGTCACATCATCGGGCAGCAAGGTATAGACACTCAATTGATTGGCATCGCGGATTGGAATCGCACGCCCATCGACCTTGAGGCCCTGCTCGTCTACTGTCAGCAAGCCGATCCAAGGATGGCCAGCGAAGGTATAGACCGAGCTAGGTGTGATGCGATCGCTGGTCAGCAGAAAGGGCGCGATGGCTGAGGCGACAAACTCACCGACAATGCGCTCTGGCGCACGCGTCGGCGTGATCGTCGCGGTGGGTAGCGGCGTAGCCGTAGGAATGGCCGCAGGCGTGGGCGTCCAGGTACCGACGGGCAAGGTTGGTGGAACCTCGCGCTGTTCGAGTTCCACCAGCACCAGACCACCAAAGGCGCTGCCCGGTTCAACGTCATAGGCTGCGTGGGCGATGACACCCTGTTCTTCCAACACGGTCAACAGGGTCTCCAGGGCACTGACCGGTTGATACACACTGACACGCCATTGGCTGGGTTGAAAGGGCGGCTTCAAAGACGAGGCCGTGAGGACCATCGCCCCCCGATCAGGCATAAGCTCCCCCAGCGTGTAAAGCTGATTAACGTTGGCTGGGTCAGGGATCGACAAGATGAAGCCATCTTCTGCCTCAGCCAGGGCTACCCCCTGTCCGTTGATCGCAATTTGCCCAGCCGTGATGCCCAAGGGGCCGCTGGCATTGATTCCCTGCCACCAGGCTAACCCACCTGATGTCGGTGGGACATCTCGCAACCCAAGTGACGCGTTGGTCACAATAGCATTGGCCCACTGCTCCATCGGACCCAGCCCAGCCGGTGTGATGGCAGGCGTCAAGGTCTGGTCAACAAGGGGTTGAACCGGTTCAAGCAAATCAGAAGCATTTGGACCCGTTTGGGTTGGGGTGGCAGATGGACTCACATCGGCCTGAGCCGCACTTTCCGACTCGCCAACAGCCGCTGCCAAGCGGGACCACTCACGAACGCGCCAGGTGATGGCAGCGGCAGCAACCAAAGCCAAGACGACCGCCGCGATGATCAGCCGTTGGCGGCGCTGGCGTCTGACTTGCGGATCAAGGGAGAGCCCATACATTGAGGTTATCAAAGGATACGTCTATCGTGTTTGCACTTTGGACCGCTGCATAGAGCGCAATATCACCCTCTGCGTTCGCAGCATCGCTGAACGCACCAATCTCTTGACCGTCAAAAAACAGGCGGTGCTGATTTCCTTGAGACAAGATGCCCAATTGATGCAAGCCTGGTCCGGCGGTCAAGCCGTCTGGCAGCGTCTCGTTGATCCCGACGGTCTGTGAGAAGGAGCCATTGACCCGCGTCACCGCGACAAATCGATTGTCGCAGAAGATGTGGAATAAGTTGTAGTTTGCGGCATCCGTGTAGCGAAAAATCAATCCATAGGAGGCGGCTTCCGGGCAGCTTGTCACCTCCACATCGATTTGGATATAGGCGTCGACCACCGTCAACTGCGATGTGGTGATGAAGCGCGCATCAAAAGGCCCAATCTGATATTGGTAGCTGCCATTGACGAGCCGCATCTGCGCCGTGTCTTCATCGATCGTCGGCCATCCCTGGGAGAAATCAACGGCCAGCAGTTCCTCGCCCAATGTCACACCGTCAGGCACACCAACGGAGCTAGAGGGCGGCTGAGGTGTAGCTGTTGGAGCAGCAGGGGCAGTCGCCTGGGGGGCGTCAGTTGGCGCGCTGTCGGGTGGATTATCAGTTGATGCACTACCTTCTGTTGAGGCAGGTGATCCTTCTGCGCCCTCTTCGTTGGTGTTAGCACTATCTCCGGCTGGGGGCGCTGGATTGTTGTCAGGTGTCGCCGTCGGGAAGGGCGTGACGGTTGGTGGGGGCAGGGCCGTTGCGGTCACAGTGGGTTGTGCCAAGGTCGGTAAAGGCGTCGCCGTCGGCAGCAAGTCCGCAGCCCCGCCACTGCTCTGACATCCAATCAGCAGCAGCCCGGTCACACTGAGTCCGATTAACATCGCCTGTCGCAAATCACGCATGAACACCTCATTCAGCTGACCATCGACGGATCAGCATATCGAAAGCCCATGATAGCGCAGCCGCGCCCGATTCTCCACCTGTGCTTCGTCCACGCAGGAGGTTATAATCGGCTCACTTAGGCCATCATCCCAATCAGGAGTAAAGCTCGTGACCTCCTTCGGTCGCCCGGAATTTGAAGAATCCGTCGCTGCCATCCGCAAGCAGACTCAACAACAGCCCGTCATTGGTATGATCTTGGGGTCTGGATTGGGCAAACTGGCCGACAGCGTCGAGCAGCCGGATGTGATCGATTATAACAACATTCCGCACTGGCCCATGTCAACTGTCAAGGGCCATGCACATGAGATGGTAATTGGCAGGCTGGAAGGCCAAAGCGTTTTGATCTTGCGCGGTCGCTCTCACTTCTATGAAGGCTACCCCCTCTCGCAGATCACCTTACCGGTTCGAGTGATGAAGGTGCTTGGCATTGAGACCATCATCCTAACCAATGCCGCTGGTGGCCTCAATCGCAATTTTCGCTCTGGCGATGTGATGCTGATCAATGACCATATCAACATGATTGGGTTAGTGGGTAACAATCCTCTGATTGGTCCGAACGATGAGAGCTTCGGGCCGCGCTTCCCCGACATGACCCGCGTCTATGACCCGGCATTGCGCCAACTGGCGATCGATGTTGCCGCCGAGGCAGGTATCCCACTCATGCGTGGCGTCTATATCGGCCTTTCAGGCCCGACCTTTGAGACACCAGCCGAAGTGCGCTTCCTACGCATGATTGGCGCCGATGCTGTTGGGATGTCTACAGTGGCCGAGGCGACTGTTGCCCGCCATTCGGGTATGCGCGTCCTCGGCTTTTCCGGCATCTCCAATGTGGTGATTGACGATCCGGAAAGCGAGCGAGAGACAACCCACGACGAGGTGCTGGCCGCTGGAGAAGTGATCGTCCCGCGTTTAGAGGCAATCGTGCGTGGGGTGCTGCGCCGCTATGAAGCGCCTGCCCTTTGATGGCCGATGCGCACTGTTCTCGAATTCATCGCTCAAATCCGGTTTCTTTTCTATGGTCTAGCCGCGATTGGCATTCTGTCTTCGCTGCGTGGCCTGATCATGGCTCGCCAAACTTTACGCGTGGCCATGTTCGGCCTGGAACGTGAAGAGGCACAGCGCCGACTACGCAGTTCACTCACCTGGATTTTCTCTCTTTTGCTGCTGATCGGGGTTGTCTTTACGATCTCAGATATTCTGCTTCCCAACCTCGACTTTTCCGAAGAACAAGCTGAGATCTTGCCGACCCCGACCTCAGCGCTTTTCATCGAACGTTCGCCGGTCCCCACCGAATCGCTGCTGCTATTCCCAACGATCACGCCCAACCCGGCTGGGGCTATCAGTCAGAATGACCCCGCTGAGCAGGCGGGCACGGTCGATCCTGCTGCCGCCGCGATCGAACCTTGTGTTTTAGGGGCGCGCATTACAGAGCCGACATCTGGCCAAACCGTCACTGGGCAAGTGCAGGTGCAAGGAGGGGCCAACGTCATTAACTTTGCTTCCTACAAATTCGAACTGCGTGGCCAGGGGACTAACAACGAATGGGTGGTCATTGGAGACTTCAACCAAACGGTACTCGATCCCGGGTTGTTGGGTTCTTGGGACAGCACGTCGCTAACGCCCGGCGAATATACGCTGCGCTTGATTGTCTATCGCCTCGACGGATCATTTGTCACCCCCTGCGACATTCCGATCATTGTAGAGTAGAGAGGTTGCTTTCACATGCCAACTATTACCCCACTCACTATCCTGGTGACCAACGATGGGATGGGACAAGCTGAGCCGGTCCTAAGACATAAGCTTGCCAAATCCTATTTCACCCTGCTCACTGATGTAAAGCCATTGCCTGGGGTCATCGCCTTTTACACGGAAGGGGTTCGGCTCGTGTGTAGCGGGTCCCCGGTGTTGGATGAACTGAAGACACTTGAATCCAAGGGCGTGCGTCTTGTCATATGCAAAACCTGCCTCGACCATTTCGGCCTGAGGGATGCAGTCGAGGTTGGCATTGTCGGTGGCATGACAGACATCCTGGAAGCGCAGCTCCAAGCTGATAAAGTGGTGACTATCTGAGCAGTCCCCCACAAATTGAGACCCTGCTCGCTGCTGGTCTGTGCTATAGTGGTGAAAGATTCACCCTATTCCCTTCGAGGCAGACCACGCAATGGAACACACTACAGTTATCCATGCTGAAGGATTAACCCGCCACTTCGGCGATACAATTGCGGTTGACCGCATCAGCTTCGATGTGCAGGCTGGTGAGGTCTTCGGCTTTCTGGGCCACAATGGCGCGGGAAAGACAACAACCATCCGTGTTTTAAATGGCGTTCTGGATGCGACAGCCGGGAAGGTCGAGGTACTTGGCTTGTCCCCCAACGCTCAAGGCCCGGCTCTACGGCGGCGCACCGGGGTGTTGACCGAAACTCCCTCTCTCGATGATCGCCTGACCGCGCGTGACAACCTTCGCATTTATGCCAATTTGTACGATGTGCCGCAAGACCAGGTTCAGAGCCGGGTCGATGAGATGCTCGCGCTCTTTGAGCTTTCCGAACGCGCCGACGATAAGGTTGGAGAATTTAGCAAAGGAATGCGCCAGCGTTTAGCATTAGCCCGCGCGCTGATCCACCAGCCTGAACTGCTCTTCCTTGATGAGCCGACTTCCGGCTTAGACCCCGTCGCAAGTAAGCAGGTCCGAGACCTGATTGACCGCCTGAGCGAGGAGGGCCGCACGATTTTCCTGTGCACCCACAATCTAACGGAAGCCCAACGCCTGTGTGATCGTGTTGCCGTGTTAGAAGAAGGCCAAATCATCGCGCTGGGTAACCCGCGAGAATTGGGAGATCAGATGGGAATCAGCTTGCCGCTCGAAATTGAGGTGGCTGCCGATCAGATCAACGCTGCTTGTGAGCTACTGAGCAGCATAGAACATGCTACCGACGTGAGGGCGCGCGGTAGTGTCATTAACGTGAGCGGCCTCCATCGCACTGATATCCCCTTGGCAATCGAGCGCTTGGTCAGTACTAACATTGCCATCTTCCAGGTGACTCCAGGTGAGGCCTCGCTAGAAAGCGTCTATCTGGCTTTGCACCGTGACGAGGAGGCAGCATGAACTGGCGCGGAATCTTTACCATCGTCCGGAAGGACATCAGCGTCTTGCGCTACAGTCCCGCGGTCATCTGGCCAATTGTGATCGTCGTAGTAATCATCATGGGGCTGATGCCAGCAGTGTTCACAGTGCCTTACTATTTCGTGGAGATTCCAGAGAACATCTCGCTTGAAGAGGGTCTGCCCGACGATCTCCCCGAAGACCTACGCGAAATCTACGACCTGATCGCCGATCCGCTGCTGGCCCAATTTGGTGGCATGTCACCGCAAGAGGTGCTGGTGCGTTACTTTCTCGTCTACGTCTTCGCACCGATGTTCTTGATTGTACCCGTCATGACAACCTCGGTCATCGCGGCAGACACCTTTGTCGGGGAACGTGAACGAAAGCCGCTTGAAGCGCTACTCCACAGCCCCTTAACGGATGAAGAACTGCTGTTGGGCAAGGTGCTGGCCGCTTTCATCCCTGGGGTGGTGGTCTCTATCATCGCATTCGTGATCTACAGCATCTCAGTCAATGCACTCAGTTGGCCGATAATCGGCGCAATCTTCTTTCCAACGCCCATCTGGCTGTTGATCTTGGTGTGGGTGATGCCCGGTGTAGCGGCGCTGGGCTTGGGGGCATCGGTTCTGGTGTCATCCCGGGTCAAGACCTTTCAAGAAGCTTATCAAGTGAGCGGCATCCTTGTCCTACCGATAATGGGTT
Source organism: Chloroflexota bacterium (assembly GCA_010092775.1). Lineage (GTDB taxonomy): Bacteria > Chloroflexota > Anaerolineae > Aggregatilineales > UBA3940 > TC-71. The sequence continues at coordinate 612 of JAADYZ010000113.1, read as the reverse complement.
TATTCGTCGGCCAGATCTTCGGTGTTTTCTACTTCAGCCTAGTCCTGACGTTGATCTTGGGTGTGATCGTCTGGGTGGTCGATGTCGTCCTCTTCTGGATCGCTCTGGAGATGTTCAGCCGCAGCGAGATGATTTCACGCGTCTAGTATCTTAGAATCTCTACAGATGAGGGCTGAAACGCGGCAGCCAGAACGCTATACTCGTTTCAGTAAGAAGTAAAAGTTAATCTGTGGAGAGTGGCACTTTGTTAGTAGAAAAACAAACAATGGGAAAAGAGCAATCTCGGCAGGTGGCCAACAACCCACCTGCTTTTATCCGTCTAGAAGGCGTCAGCAAGAGCTATCAAGAAGGTGATCGCACGCGCACGGTGCTCGAAAATGCCGACGCCGCTGTTGCGAAAGGGGAGTTCGTTGCTATCCTGGGCCGCAGCGGCAGTGGTAAAAGCACCATGCTCAACCTGATCAGCGGCATCGACCGCGTCGATGCAGGCGCGATCTGGCTGGGTGACCAGGACTTGACCCAGCTCGATGAGCGCGCCCGCACCTTGTTTCGGCGCGACAATGTTGGCTTCATCTTTCAGTTCTTCAACCTGATCCCAACCCTGACTACCTG